>CAZYID010000050.1:0-17592 GCA_964646595.1 uncultured Spirochaetales bacterium
CATTAAAAACTGATCCCAATACCGGGAATATTACTGATAAAATTCAATATTTTTAGCAATCTAATAATTCAAAACCTGTTATTGGATCAAGTTTTCGAAACGAATCAGACCCTATAATCTCTAATATAACTATTTCTCCAACAAGCCAGATATCAACTCCTTTTCTAACACAGCCTGTAATAGTTTTATTTTTTCTGCCGAATGATGCATGCATATGCAGTTTTGGAATCTTTTTTTCATTTAAAAATATTGTACCAAATCCATGCGATTCGCAGACACCTTTTAACAATCTAATCATTGGATTTGGGATTAATGATTTGTTATTTTTAGGACCTACTATTATTTTACTTCCTTTATTTGCTCCTCCAAGATAAAAAACCATTGCTGATTCTATCTTTTGTTGAGAAGCAAAAGTTTCAATCGTAGCCGGCAGTTTGTCTCCTTTTTCGAGTCTGATTATAAAAGTTCTACCTATTTTTCCTTCTGAGAATTTCATAGTTTTAAAGTATATAAAATAGCTGCAAGTTTTACAATAATTAATAAAAATTATTTGCTTTTTTTTTATAATAACATATAATAATAATTCTAATTAGTATGATTCTATAAAATTACCAATCTTAAATTTAATCAAATATATAATAATAAAAGGATGTATTGATGGATTTTATTCCAGATTTTAATCCAGAAGAAGTTTTAAAAAAACTTACAATAACAAGGATTGATACTGATATAACCCACTTAAATGCTAATCAAAAAAAAGTATTAAATTTATTAATTAAATGCGCTAAAATCTTAGAAGATATATTTTATTTACAAAAGCATCCTGATAATCTTAAATTAAGAGAACAAATAATTAAGCTAAATGATCCATTAATTCTACTATTTTATAAAGTAATGGCTGGTCCGTATGATCATTTTAATGAAGATAAGCCTTTTATTAATGAAATCACTAAAGCCGGTAAATCCGGTTTTTATCCTTCAGATTTAACAAAAAATGAATGGGCACAAGTTATAAAGAAAAATATAAAAAATAAAGAAGATTTTATTTCCCCGTATACTGTTATTATTAGAAAAAATAATAATTTAGAACCTGTTCCTTATTCAGAATTTTATAAAAAGTACTTATCAAAAGCAAATAATATACTTCAAGAAGCATTAGAATTTACTGATAATTATTCTCTCAAGTCATATTTATCAGCTCAAGCTAATGCTTTTTTAAATAATGATTTTTCTGAAGCAGATATTAGATGGGTTCAATTGATTAAGAATGATATATTTGCTCTACTTGGAGCGTATGAATTTTATGATGATAAATTTTTAGGGTATAAAGCATCTTTTACCGGAGTTGTTGGAATAAAAAATAAAAGTGAAAATATTAAATTAGATTTTATTCTTAAAACACTGGATATGTTACAGGAAAAATTACCTATTCCAAAACATTATATAAAACAAAAAAGAGGTTCAATTTCTGAAATTGATATAGTAAATTTAATCTTTTCTTCCGGAGATACCAGAAGTCCTATACATGCTACTGCTTTTAATTTACCTAATTCTCATAAAATTAGATCTCAATTTGGAAGTAAGAAAGTTATATTATATAACATAATGGAAGCAAAATTTAATTCTGTTATATATCCAATAACAAAAGTATTATTGGAAGAAAAAGATCAAAAAAAGATCTCTTTTTTTGCATATTTTAATTTTATTTTAATGCATGAAATCAGCCATGAGCTTGGTATAGGTTTTATTAAGGATACTGAAGGTAAATTACAGGAAATAACATATTTTTTAAAGGATTTATATCCAATTATTGAAGAAGCAAAAGCTGATGTAATGGGTGTATATTTTTTAATTTATTTACAAAAACAAAGTTACATTACTGATTGTTCTTATACCGAAATTTGTATTGTATATTTGGTAAATTTAATTAGGACTATAAGATTTGGAATAGAAAATGCGCATGGTTTAGCAAGTATTGTTCAGTTTAATTTTTTAAAAAATGAAGAAGTTTTTATATATGATAAAAATAAAAATTTTATATCTATTGATTTTCATAAATTTGATAAATCAATAGAAAAATTACTTACAATAATTCTAACTTTTCAAGGCGAAGGTGATTATGCTAAATTAAAGAAATTTATTAAAGATTTTTCAAAAATTGGTTTAAAATTAAATAATTATTTAGATTTTATTAATGAATTACCAATAGAAATTTTACCGTGGTTTCCAAAAGCCGGAGAAAAAAAACCAAATATTACTAAAATAAAAAAATGATTGTAATTTTTTATAAAAATAATTTATTTTAAATTTAAAATAGTTTATTATAATAGTATTAATAAATATGGAGGAATTTATATGGAACCAAAATTAAAAGAAAATCTTGATAAGGCATTAAATAGCGGTAAAGATGCTTTAGAAAATTTAAAAGAAATTACAAAAAATATTACAAAAGAAGTTTTAAAAAAATCTGAAACTCAAGGTGAAGATGTAAAAAAAAGTTCGGGCAAACTTTTTAAAGATATAGTTAATGCTTTAGGAGAACTTGGTAAAGATACTTTTGAATATCTTAAAGCAGCAACAAGTGGTTTTAAAGATGGCTTGAAAGAATCAAGTACAGACGAAAATAATTTATTAAAAGGATTACAAGAGTCGCTAGGTGAAAGTCTCAAAAATATTGGAGAAGCCGGAATTTATGTAACAAAAGAAACAGCAAAAAATTTGACAAATGTTGTTGAGAATTTATTTAAAAAGAATAAAGATGAGAACAATAATACAGACAGCGAATCTTAATTTTACATTTTATTTTTTATAAATTTGTGGTCTTATATAGGTTTTTTGATTTTTATTATTTTTATGTTTTTTAAATTTTTTTAATAAGTTTTCGGTAATATCACAATACAGCTTATAATTTATTTTTAAATTTTTTTGATAAAATAATTCTTCTTTTATTCTTTTATTTTTTTGAGCAGAAAGTATTGAAAAAATAATAGTTTCTTCATTCTGGTCCATATATAACATAGATAAAGCTATTTCTCTATCGGATATTTTCATAAGAATATTTTGTGCTTCAATGTGATCTTGTTTAATACATGTTAAAAGTTGATTTTTAATATCCAGCAATTTAAAATTTTTTTGTTCTTTTTTAATAGAAGACATCTATTTTTTTACCTCTAATTATTTTTGTGATAATTTTTAATTTGTCATTTTTATTTTTGGGTTTTATTAAAGGTAGATGTGGTTTCTTTTTAACTTCATTCGAGTTTTGTATAAGTTTAAAATTTTCAAAATCTTTTAATTTATTCAAATCAGCCGGAGGAAAATTTATTAATAATTTATTTTTATTTATTAATAAATCATCTTCATCCTCTTCAGTTATTTCTAATTTATTTTCCGAATCTATATTTATTTCTGTTGTAGAATCATCTTTATCTGATAATGGGATTAATTCTATTTTATCATTTTCATTAGTTTCTTGTTTTTCTTCTGTAGTAGCATCTAAAAAAACTTTTTCATCATTTTCTATATCTAGAATGTTTTCATTTTCTTCAGATATAATAATTTTATCTTTTTCTAAATCAAAGCTTTTAATTTTATGTTCTTTATTCTCTTTAATTACATCTTTATAATTTTCAGCAATTTTATCCAATTTATTAATAATGTCTTCTTTCGAATCTACTGACAAATCTTCTGATTCATTTTCAGATGAAATAGAATCAATTTTTTTTTCTTCTTTTTGTTGCTCTTCTTCATCTTCAACTAAAATTTCATTTTCTTTTTTTGAAATTTCTTTTA
The DNA here is from genome assembly GCA_964646595.1 of uncultured Spirochaetales bacterium. Lineage (GTDB taxonomy): Bacteria > Spirochaetota > GWE2-31-10 > GWE2-31-10 > JAFGQB01 > CAZYID01. The sequence continues at coordinate 3,793 of CAZYID010000050.1, forward strand.
AAGTATATTCTTCTCTCATGTTATTAAGTGCTTCATCTAATTCATTAATTTTTGAATCAAGTTTATCTTCTATGATTCTTTCAGCTACATTAAAATTTTTTTCTTTGTCAATAATTGTTTTAGTTAAGTCTTCTGCAATTTTAGTTATTTTTGTTTCTATATTATTCATTTTATCATTAAATTCATTTTTTATTTTTTCATGAAATTCTTTATTTTTATTTTCAATGCTTTTTTCAAAATCGTTTTTTAATTTATCAATATTACTGCCTAATTGTTGAAATTTATTTTCTAAGTTTTTTATGCTTTCTAAATCCTGAGATGATAAATTTGATGGTAATGATTGAATAATTATTGGTTGGGATGGATTATTTTGATTTTTTATTATTTTATTTTTTTTGTTTTTTGGTTTAAGCATAGGTTTTTCAAACCGCGGTTGTTTCAAATTTTCAAAATCTGAATTTGAATTTATTTTATTAAAAGGGAAAGGAAATCCTTTTTTTGATTTAAAAGGTTTTTGTGTTTCTAATTGATCTAAATTTTCATTTTGTGGGTGAAAAGATGGAGGAGAATATGGTTCTGGAATTGATTTTTGTTGTTTATCATAATTTTTATTATATACTTTATCAGAATATGTTTCCTGATCTTTAAGAAGATTTAATAAAGAATATTTTATTGCTTCTTCAACATCATCCTCTCTTTCCACAACTTCTTCTTTTTCCTGTTTTTCCATATTTTCTAAATCAATATTTTCTTCTTCTTCTTCAATTACATATTCCGGTTCTTTATCTCCGATATTTATAACAGGTATTGAATCATCTTTTTTTAATTGTACTTCAATATCATCTAATTCTAATCCATCTTTTTTTATTGATTTTAAAATTTCTCCTGAAGCATTTAAATCTTCCATGATAGTATCGATATTTATATCATAAAGTGTTTCTCTTATTCTTTTTCTTTCTTCTTCATTTTGTTTTTCATAATCATTAACTATTTTTTCATATTGCTGAAGCAATTTATTAAATAAATCTAAATTATCTTGATTATCTAAATTAGATGAACTTATATTTAAATTTTCCGGGTATCCATTTTTTATTATATTCTCCATGCTTTTAATAGCATCTTTTAGATTGCCAATTCCTTTATATGCAATAGCATAATTATAATTAATAATATCATTTTCTACACCGAGTTCCTTTATTTTATCTAACGTATTAATAGCTCCTTTATAATCTTCAGTTTCATTATAAAGAATTGCTAATTCTATTAAAGCATTAATATCATTAGGATTTTTTGCTAATACATCCTGAATAAATTTTAAAGCATCTAAAGTATTTCCTTCACTTTTTGCAATTTTAGCAATTTCTAGAATATTATTAATATCTTCAGGTTCTAATTCTAAGATTTTATTTAATTGATCAATAGCATCTCTAGTTTTACCCATAGATAAATATAAATTAGCTAAGTATTTTCGTGCTTTTATATTACCGGGTTCCAATTGAAGGATTTTTGTATAATTACTTTTGGCTTCTTCATTTTTTTTTAAAAGAATATTAACATCAGCTAAATTAAAGAAAACATCAATATCTGTTTGATTTTCATTACTTATTTCTTCCAGTACTTTTTCTGCTTTTAAATACATCTCATTATTAACATATGTTTTTGCCAAATTGTTTTTTGCCATATAATATTTTGGTTCAATAGAAAGTGCTTTTTGAAATTCATGTATAGCATCATTATATTTGCCTTGTTTATCATATACTATTGCTAAATTGTTTATTGATTTAATATAATTTTTATCTAATTCTAAAGCTTTATTATGATATTTTTCTGCTTCTTTCAGGTTTTCTAATTTTTCGTGTATAACACCAATATTGTTATAAGCTTCAATTAAATTTGGATTGATATTAAGAGCTTTTTGATACTCTAATAAAGCGTTTTCTGTATCATTTTGAAAATCATACATTATTCCCAGGTTATAGTGTAATTTTGGATTATTAGGATCTATTTTAATTCCTTTTTGATATATATTTATTGCTTCATTATATTTATTCATTGATTCATATACATTACCAAGATTATTGTATGTAGGAGTGTAATCAGGATTTATTTGAATAGCTTTTTCAAAATTTGATATTGCTTCTGTTATATTTTCTTTAGATTTATAAACATTTCCAATGTTATAATATATATCAGCTCTTCCAGAATTTATTTTTAATGCTTCTTTAAAGTTTTTTAAAGATTGATCATAGTCTTCAAGTATTTTATAAATAACTCCTAGATTATTATAAGCATCAACATTTTTTTTGTTTTTTTCTAAAGCTATTTTATAATTATCAATAGCTTTACCATACAATTTTTGTGTTTGAAAAATTAATCCTAAAAAAACATAAATACCGGGGTAGTTAGGGTCAGTGTTGATTATTTTTTGTACTAATTTTTCTGCTTGTTTAAAATCTTTTATTTGAAAAGCTAACTTTGCTCTATTTAATAATTCTTCATTTTTCATTATTGACTCAAAGATTAAATTTATAAAGGTCTTATTGAAACTTCATTAGAGAATTCACTTTCATGAATATGTTCATCATCATCATATGCCGTTATTGTGAAATAATAAATCACATTTTTCTTAAAACCTGTTATTTCAAATGTATTAACTAATCCAACATCGATTGGGCTTTCACCTTGATTTGCATCTATTCCAAAATAGTTATTAGATTTAGTTCCATAATATATTTTATACCCTTTTAAATCTTTTTCAGAATTTAATTTCCATTTTATAAATATTTTATCATCTTTATATATTACTTTTAATCCGGCAGGTGTAGCAGGCGGATTATTTAGAGTGTATTTAATATTAATCCCGCGAAATTTTGAGCTATAATTTTTATTATCTCCAGATAATAAAATTACTTTCCACTGGAAAAATCTTATATTTTTTGTTGAAATATCTTCCGAATCAAGTTTTTTCCAATTTATTTCTTTACTTATCTCATCATTTTCATTAAAAGGTTTATCAGAATATCTATAATAGTATATTATATCAGAATTTTTTTCAATTGTATCTGAAGTGTTGATATCATAAATATTAATTCCACCTGTTCCAAAATCTTCAACTCTACTGATTAGCTCACCTGTATTGGATGTATATTTATTAGTGAAAATTTTTTCTGCTTTTTTTATGATGTAAAATTCATCAATTGCTCCATAAAAAGAAGGAGCTATCATTATTACACATCTATTTGAATGATGATATTGTAGATTTAATACAGTTGAATTTAATGATTTATCAAGTGTTGCAATAATTATTCCTTCTTCTTCGTTATTGATATATTCACGTATTATCCCTGTGTGTGCATCATAAACTAGATTAATATGAGTCCATTGTTCCGGGATAATTCTGCTGTAAGGTTCTACTTTTATAGAATTTATTTTTATATCACTTGTAGAAAAGATATTCTTAAATTCCCATAATAATTTTCCATCAATCATTTTTGCAATTATTGATTGATCTTCAACTGTATCCATATTTTTATTATAAAATTCTGATCCTATTTTTAAAACAATTTCATTGTTTGAAAAAGAAGAAGTATATATCCAAAAACTAATTGAAAAAGAACCAAGTGTCATTCCTGATTGAAAAAATGAATTTTCTGTTCCAATTAATTCTACTCTTTCTTTATTACCTATAAAATATGCGCTTGTATCATTAACAGCTTTATTTTTGCTTTTATGATAATTATTATAAATAAATTTATAATTTCCTGTTTCGTCATAATTTTTTGTGTTATCAAAAGATAGGTATAGATCTGTATTATTGTCAATTTTATATTTTTCTTTTTTTAAGGTATAATATACTGGAGAATTATTTACGTAGTTAACTTCAACATTATTTTTAAAGTAAATAGAATTATTAAAGTTATTGCTTATATCCCATGTTTTATCTTTATATTCAGAAAAAGAATTTAAATTAATAAAAAAAGTAATAATTATAATAATAAGGATTCTCAATATTAATTCCTTTCATATCAGGATATTTTTTAATAATATCATAAATAAGAAACATATAAATAAAATATTTACCAAAAAATTAGTTTTTCTTTAATTATCTTATTATTTTAATAAAAAGTTAATAGTTATATTTTAATTTTTATATGAACTAATAAAATTAGTTCTTTAAAAAAAGGAATTTTTATTGATTTTTTTCTGTTTGTGATTCATATGATGATTCTTCATAAAAATTGTCAATAAATTGAAAAATTAATCCTATAGAAAACACAATAATTGAAATAAATTCTTCAATAAGTCGACTGATGTGTAAAAAGTGAATAGAGTAAAAACCAGTTCTAAATAATATATATCCAAAAAAAGAAGTAAGAAAAATAAACATAATTTTATTTATAGTAATTGATAAAAATCCCCCAAGAAATGCAAAAATAAGAATAATAATTACTGAAATAAAAGTTGAACTATTGATTACAGAACTAATAAGAAGACCTATAGTACAGCCTGCAACAGCGCCTAAAATAATGATTGTAAAAAAATAAAAAATAAGATTTAAAATACCAAATATAATTCCCAATGAAATAATTAAAATTAATGTTAAATTTGTATTATTTATTTTTAATTTGTCTGCTGCTATTATTCCCAAAGATATACCAAAAATTAAACCAATTATAACTAATGTCAGTTTTTTTAATTTATATCCCCAGAATAATAACAAAATACCTGATAATATTAGTATAACGCTTGTGCTTAAACCTGTATATTTTCCGAATAAAGTATATATAATTTTTGTGATGTTATCTAGAATGGAATAAACTATTTGAAATATTTCAGCCATGTATAAATATTATTTATTATTATTTGCTGTATTCTTTAATGATAAAAATACAGCAAATAATATGTTTTTTATAATTAATAATAAAAAAGGGGATTTTTTACTCCTTATAAATTATTGAACCGCCACCAAGAAATTTTGAGTTAATTATTGGATTTCCGGTATATTCCAGATCCCCGCCACCTAAGCCAAAATCAACATCTAAATTTTCCTCAACATAAACCTTAGATTTACCGCTATTGCTAATTTTTGCTTTAACTTTTTTTGCTTTCAAGTTTGCTGCATCAATTAAACCAGAACCGGATATTTCAATTTCATGAGTTTCAGCTGTACCGGAAAGTGTTATAGTTCCGGTTGAAGTAATTTTTGAATATAAAAATTTTGTATTAATATTAAGTGATATATTACCAGTTAAATTTACAACAAGATTCATATTATCAGTATTAACTTCATTTTGAACTACAATTCTACCTGCACTATTTACAGTTAAATTGTTAATATCATCCATTACAATATCTATTTCTATACTGGTAACATTTGTAACAATCCCTGAAATTGATATTGTTAATTCACCACGTTGAACTTCAGTTTTAATATTTGGAAAAATATTATCATCTGTTTTAACTATCACCATTTGTTCGGTTCCCTGTGTAATATTAACAGTACCATTAGTGAATAATTTTACACTATGAAATTTTGATAATGATCTGTTTTCCGATGCTACTCTACCTGAAGCTTTTACACCAAAAGAGATGTAATTTGCAAATAATAATATGCATGCTATAAAAACAATTGATATAAATTTTTTTCTCATAGATTTCCTCCAATTTAATTTTTTTAATAAATCATGTTATCATAATAATTAAATATTTTATATATTTTTTACATAAAAGATCAAAGAAAAAATTCAACTAAAATATTATCATTTTTAATATTTTCAATATAAAAATTTTTTGAAATTCTTTTAAAATTATTATTTATAAATCCAATTATTTTTTTATTATCTGTTTCTATAATTATTGTTTCTTTATGAATAGGTGCAGGTATTCCAATTTCATTTAATATTTTTTTGATGCTTTTTTTGTTTTTATTATTAATAAATATTTCATCATTGGTATTTAATCCTCTTATTATAAGCGGGAATTGAGATTTTATGTATTTAAAACAAAAATATTTTTTTGGATCATTATTTGTTGATAAATTAAAAGATATTACTAAATTTTTATTTTTAAATTTAAAAGGTATTTTATTTACCAGTATGTTTTCGTTAAAAAGTTTTATTTTTTTTTGATTTATAAACCAAAAATAATTTTTAAAGGTTTTACTCAGGAAATTCTTTTTTTTATAACTATATTTTGCTTTAAATCCGCTTAATGCATTAAATAAAATAGAATTAGGTAGAGCAGGGTAATTTAATTTTTTTAGGATTAGAATAATAATATTCTTCTGTATTACTATGGGAAGTTTTGAGTATTTTATTTTATTCAAACAATAAAAGCTTTCTGACTTATAGATTAATATTTCTTTTAGATACTTAATACTTAAGTTTTTTGAAAATTTTATTTCATCATTTATAAATTGAAATACATGTGAAAAAGATTTTTTATAATTAGGGTGTATTTCTTCAAAAACAGGAATTAATTTATTTCTGATAATATTTCGTTTATAAATATTTAGTTCATTTGTGTTGTCCTTAATAAAAGGTATATTTTTAGAAATAATGTAATTTTGTATTTCTTTTCTGGTTATAGTCAGTAATGGTCTAATTGTTTTTTTGTTTTTAATTGGTATAGATCTTAATGAGTTAAATCCACAACCTCTAAATATTTGAATAAAAAAAGTTTCGATTTTATCATCAAAATTATGAGCTGTTGCAGTATAATCAATATTGTTTTGTGTAATAATTTTTTTAAAAAAATTATATCTAATTTTTCTTGCAGCCATTTCAATTGATTGATTTTTTAATTTTTTCCAATAAGTTTTTGGAACAATATGTTTATATAAAGGGATTTTTAATTTTTGTATATATCTAGTAACAAATGTTTCTTCTTTTTTTGAATCTTCATTTCTTAAATTATGATTTATATATGCAATGTTTAATTTAATATTATATTGATTTTTTAATTCTAATAATAAATGCAATAGAGCCATACTGTCTATTCCGCCAGATAAAGCAATTAATATTGAGCAGTTATTTATTTTAAGAATATTCAAATTTGTTTTAATCTTTTGATAAATCAAGTCCATTGTATTTATTCATTGCATCAATAATTTTATTTTTTAGGATTAATTCTATAGAATTTTCAATATTCAGAAAAATTTCATTTTTTAAAAAGTTCAAATTTTTTAAAGTAAAATTACCTAAAACATGGTTTATTAAATTAAGTGAAATTTCAGGATTACCAATACCTACTCGTATTCTTTTATATTCTGTTCCCAAATGCTGTTGAATATTCTTAAGGCCATTATGTCCGCCATGTGTTCCTCTTTCCCGTATTCTAATTTTTCCAAAAGGAAGTGCAATATCATCAAAAATAATAATAATTTTTTCTATTGTAATATTAAAATATTTAATAGCACTAATAACTGCGTTACCGCTTAAATTCATGTAAGTTGTTGGTTTCAAACAAATTACATCTATATTAGAAATAGTATTTTTAGTGTATAAATAATTTTTCTTTTTTTTAAATTTTTCAAAATTGTATTTTTCTTTAAGATAATCAAGGAATAAAAAACCAACATTATGTCTATTTTTAGCATATTTTTCACCAGGATTACCCAGCCCAACAATTAAAAACATCAGTCAAATCCTCATTTGATATTTAATATATCATATATATCAAATATCAAAAAGAGTTATATTAGTTTGCAAAAAAAACTCTGTTCCTATTTTAAGTTATTATATTTTAAATAAATATAAATCATTAATTGAAAAATTAACTTAGAAATGTTAAAAAAAAAGGGATATTTAATAAATTAAATATCCCTTTTTAAAAATATGTTGTTGGAACATGCAGCACCTGGGAGGGGAAGAATCCGCATGCCCAACAATTTTAATTCGGTGTGATTTATTTAAAACTTAAGAAATTTATAAAAAATAATAAATTTGTTTTGTTATGGAGCATTTGAATGGAAAAAAAATATAAATATTCACAATCAGCATTAAAAATGAAAGCTTCTAAAATAAGAGAGCTAATGAAATATGCTTCAATGCCCGGTGTTATATCATTTGCAGGAGGTATGCCTGATCCTGATAATTTTCCATTTGATGATGTTAAATCAATAATTAATAAATGGGATAATAAAAAAGTAATTTCTGCAATGCAATATGGCCCGACTCCCGGATATCAGCCTTTAGTAGAAAAATTAAAAGATAGAATGGACAATAATAAAAAAATTAATTTAAAAAATCAAAATTTAATTATAACTTCAGGCGGTCAACAGGCAATATTTTTATTAAGTAGAATCTTTATTGATCCAGGTGATATAGTGATAATAGAGCAGCCGTCATTTATTGGTGCTGTTGCTGCTTTTTTAGCAAATGGAGCAAAACTGGAAGGTGTACCATTAGAAAATGATGGAGTTAATATTGATGCATTAAGAGAAAAATTAAATACTTTTAAATCACAAGGAAAAGTTCTTAAATTTTTTTATAGTGTCACAAATTTTCAAAATCCGGCAGGAGTAACAATTTCTGTTGAAAAAAGAAAAAAAATTTATGATCTTGCTATAGAATATAATTTAACAATAATTGAAGATGATCCTTACAGTGATGTTTATTTTACTGAAACTTCTGAACAATATTTACCAATAAAGTCATTAGGTAATGATGCTTCGATAATTTATCTTGGTTCATTTTCAAAAATATTATGCCCGGGATTTAGACTCGGCTGGATGATAGGAGATGAAGAAATTATCGAAAAAGCTTCTTTAGCTAAGCAGTCTATTGATGCCTGTTCTTCTTCTTTTGGTCAGGTGATTGCTTTTGATTATTTAGAATCAAATTTAATTGATAATTATTTAAAAAAGATGCGAAAAATATATAAAGAAAAAAAAGATTTTATGATTAAAATGATAAATGAAAATTTACCAAGCCAAGTCAAATCAACAAATCCTGACGGAGGATTTTTTATATATTTATATTTACCTGATAATATCAGTGCAGAAAAGGTATTTAAGAAATCATTTGAAGAAAAGATAGCTTTTGTTTCAGGTGAACCTTTTCATATAGATCCTATAGATGGAGATAAACATATTAGATTGTCATTTTCTAATTCTACTTTTGATGAAATAGAAAAAGGTATGCTGGTAATAGGTAAAGCAATAAAAAGTTTTATATAAAATTTTTAATTTGATTTTCTTTTAAAAATAATTTTACATTATGAATTGTTCTTCTAATAAAGAAAAATATTAAAAGTAAGATTATATTTAATAAAATTACTAAAATTGTTGATATTGTAAATGAAAATTTTTTATAGGATATTCTGAATAAAATAGACTCAAAAATAATAAAAAAGAAAAATAGAATTAAAGGAATGAGATAATAAATTAATAAATGATATAAAAAAAGATGAATTTTTTTATATTTTTTCCATGTTTTAATTGATTTTAAAATAATAAAAATAAAAATAATTAATAGAATTAATAAAGATACGATTAATGAATATATATTTGGGTAATATTTTGATGCTAAATAAATTGGCAATAACAGTACAAAAGAGAATATTCCAAATAGAAAAACTATTATTAGAGTTGATAAAAATATTTTTAATATTTTTTTTAGGTCTTTTTGCAGGTTATATTTTTTCATATAATATATTTTATTACAAATATTGGTTTTTATGTAAAGCTTAATTTTCTATTTTATTTAAAATTAGACAAAATTTATTATATTTGATATATTTTTGTATAATTATTATATTGAGAAAAATAAAAAAAGAACGACAGGTGTCTCGCTTGTCGAAGAGATATTAATAAAACAAAAAAGAATGGACAAGCGAGACGCTTGTTCTACTGAGAAATAGACAATTTTTTGTTATATTTTGGTATATTTTTCAGCAATGGTAAAAATTTTATGAAAAAGATATTTTTATTAGTTTATGTAACTTTCTGCAGTTTAATTTTTTATCAGATTATTCTTGGAAAAAATGGAGTAATTGAAGGTTATAGAGTTCAAAAAGAAAAAGAGAGAAATGTTCTTTTTTTTAATTTATTAAAAAATCAAACTAAAAGTTATTCTGAATATATAAATTATTTAAAAACTGATCCGGATGCTTTAAAATTGATTGCAGAAAATTTAGGATTTTTTAGTTTAGATGATGTTAAACTAATTAGAGTAATTGATGAGTCAGATGATAAAAATATTAATTTATATGATAGTAATCAATTTGTTAATGAGGAATATTTAAATAATCTGAAAGAGAAAATATTTAATAATAATGAACATGATATTAAAATACACAAAATAAGAACCTGGTTAAGTGTATTTTTTTATATTTTTTTTGGTTTCTTTATTTTTCTTATAATTTTTGGTGTTAAAAAAAGTGAAGAATAAAGTAATTGAAATAAACAGCGAATATCCGGACCGGCTTGTTCTTAATATTATTAAATTAATAAAAGATGAAAAGATAATTATTATGCCTTCAGATACAGTTTATGGTTTTTTATCTTTACCATCTCAAGAGAGCAGACTCAGAGAAATAAAAAAAAGAGACAAAAAACCTTTTTTATTTCTTATTTCTAACTTCAGCCAATTAAATAAAATTAATGTCAACACGAAAACTAATAAATTGATATTAGAAAAGTATTGGCCTGGTCCAATTACATTTATTCTTAATCAGAAAAATAATAATTCTATTGGTATTAGAATGCCGGATTGGTACTTATTACAAAAAATAATTGATGGAGTTGGTCTGCCATTAATCTCAACTAGCGTAAATTATTCCGGAATGCCTGTTTTAAACAATATAAAAGATATAATTAATGAATTTTCAGAAAAAGTAGATTTAATCATATTTGATAAAAGTTTTAAACAGGATATTTCATCAACAATTGTAAATCTTACAAAAAAACCATATAAAATATTAAGAAAAGGGAGTGTTCTTTTTGAAATTGATTAAAAAATATATTTTTGTTCCAATTCTATTTTTTTGTTTAATTATAAATTGTAATACTAAAAATTATAAAAGATATAGCAAACAACAATATTCAATGGGCACAGTTTTAGAAGTTACTTTTTATTCTTATAATAAAAAAGAAGCATTAAAAATACTTAATAAGTGTTTTGAAATAGCAGATGAATTAGAAAAAAAAGTTAGCTGCAGGTTAAATGAAAGTGTTATATTTTCTTTAAATAATAAAAAAGAATTATTGATAGAGAATGATTTTATATTAGATCTTATTATTGATTCTGTAAATTTAAGTGAATTTACTCATGGTGCTTTTGATCCTTCGTTATATCACCTGATTGATTTATGGGGATTTGAAAGTGGAGAATATAAGGTTCCTGATAATTTGAGTATTCAAAAATCATTAAAAAAATCTGGTTATAAAAATATAATTATCAATGGAAATGCAATAAAATTAAAAAATAATGTTTCATTGGATTTAGGTGCAATAGCAAAAGGAAGAATAATTGGCGCTATATCAAAATTTTTAAAAGAGAATGGTATAAAAGATTTTTTAATTAATGGTGGAGGCGATCTTGTTGTTAAAGGTAAATTTGAAGGAAAACGATTGTGGCGAATAGCTGTTTTAGATCCATTTGAGAGGAATAAGTTAATAGGAGTAATAGAATTAACTGACTGCAGTGTAGTTACATCCGGAGATTATGAAAGAAATTTTATTGGTAAAGACGGAAAAATATATCATCATATTATTGATCCTAAAACCGGATATCCTGCTGATAATGAAGTACATTCTGTAACAGTAATTACAGATGAACCTGGTAAAGCTGATGCTTTAGCTACTGCGTTATTTGTAATGGGAGTAAAAAAAGGACTTGATCTTACAAATAAAAATTCTGATATTAATGTAATATTTATTACAGGAGATAAAGAAAATAAAAAAATTTCCGTTTCAAAAGATGTTATTAAAAATAAAGAAAGTTCAAATTATTGGAATTTTATTTTAAAAAAAAATAAATGAATTTTATTTGTTTCATTGAATTGACTTATTGATATTTATATGATATATTCATTTTCTTATAAAAAACAAGTGAAATTTAGTTGATTTAGGAGAAAACGATGTATAGCATAGTTGAAATAAGCGGAAAACAGTATAATGTGAAAAAAGGTGATGTAATTGCTGTTGATAGGATAGATAAAGATAAAGATGAAATAATTGAATTTAATAATGTTATGCTTATTAAAGATAAAGAAACCTTATTTGGCAATCCTTATATTAAAGATGCAAAAGTAAAAGCAAAAATAATTGAACATCAAAAAGATAAAAAAGTAATGGTTTTTAAATTTAAGAGAAAAAAGGAATATAAAAGATTAAAAGGTCATAGACAATCTTATACAAAGATTAAAATCGAAGGTATTATTACTAAGTGATTGATATAAGAATTTCTGTTGATAGTGACAAAATAATTAAAGAATTAAAAATAAAAGGTCATAGCAATTATGATATATATGGCAAAGATATAGTATGTGCAGCAGTTTCTATACTTGCTTATACATCATATTTATCTTTGAAAAAGATACCGGATATAAAATTAGAATACAATGATGACAATCAAATTATTAATTTGTCGTTAAAAAATTTTATAAAAGAAACTGAAGGTGAAATAAGAGGTATTACAATATTTTTAGTTAGTGGATTTAAATTGCTTTCTCAAAAATATAATGAGAATGTCAGTCTTGATTTTATTGAGAATTAATTGTAATTCTACAATAAAAAGTATTTTATTATTGTTTTATATAATATTTAAGGAGATAAAAAATGGCACATCATAAAGGTGGTGGAAGTACAAGAAATGGAAGAGACAGCCAATCAAAAAGATTAGGCGTTAAAAAATATGGTGGAATGGAAGTAACAGCTGGAAGTATACTTATTAGACAGAGAGGTTCAAAATTTTTTGCCGGTAAAAATGTTGGCAAAGGAAAAGATTTTACATTATTTTCACTGATAAATGGTTTTGTTAAATTTGAAAGAATCTTTAAAGGCAGAAAAGTAATTAGCGTATACCCACAAAAATAATTGTCATTTAAATTATTATCATATGCAACATTTCGTTGATGAAACAACAATCTTAGTTCGATCTGGTAAAGGTGGAGCCGGTTGTGTTAGTTTTAGAAGAGAAAAGTATGTTCCATTTGGGGGACCAGACGGCGGTGACGGCGGGAACGGTGGTTCAGTTGTATTTATTGTAAAACGAAATTTACGAACACTCTATAAATTAAAACTTCAAAAAAAATTTATTGCTAAAAATGGTTCACCCGGGACGAATAAACAAAGATCCGGGAAAAAAGGTGATGATGTCAATATTGAAGTACCTCCAGGAACAGTAATTTTTGATTCTATTAATGGTGAATTATTAAAAGAATTTACAGATAAAGATCATTCATTTGTTTTATTAAAAGGCGGCAGAGGAGGACAGGGAAATACACATTTCACCTCTTCAACTAACCAGGCTCCTAGATACGCTCAACCAGGACTTCCTGGATATGAGATGAGTATTAAAATAGAATTAAAGCTTATTGCTGATATTGGGCTTGTTGGTTTTCCAAATGCAGGAAAGTCTACACTTTTAAAAGTCGTTACAAAAGCTAATCCAAAAATTGCAAGTTATCCTTTTACTACTATAATTCCAAATCTTGGTGTTTTTTTTGTTGAAGATGAAAATTTTGTTATTGCAGATATTCCAGGATTAATTAGTGGAGCTTCCAAAGGTATAGGTTTAGGCTTTAATTTTCTTAGACATATTGAAAGAACTAAAGTATTATTATTTATGATAAATA
>CAZYID010000051.1:0-17314 GCA_964646595.1 uncultured Spirochaetales bacterium
ATTCTTTTTCTATCTCTTTCTATTATCTCTAATATTTCTCTTTCAATTTGTCTTCTTTCTATTATCATTTTATTAAAAGTTTTTATTGCATTAGAGATTTCATCCTGCCCTTTTTCTATTAATAAATTTGAAGTTCCTTTTTCTCCATATTCTTTTATAGCATTTGTTAATTTTAAGATAGGATTTATAAATCTATTAGCCCAGAATAAAATAAGCAAAAAAATTAAAATTATTAAAAATAATAAAAATAGTATATTAGGAGTTATTATTGTTCTGACATTTTCAATTATTAATTTCCTTGGAACCTGGACTATAACATACCAATCACAAATAGGTATTATTTCCGAAGAAGTATACCATGATTTGTCATCAATAATGATTCTATTAAGTTCTAAATTACCCATTAAAGCGTTTTTAACTGACGGGTAGTTTGAAAAGTTAATATCTTCAAAATTTTTATCAGTTATTTTTAAATGTGAGTGATAAAGTAATATCCCTTTTTTGTTTGTCAGAAGTATTTCCCATTTATACGAATCCGGATCAATAATATTTTGAAATATTTCAATATTTTTATTTTCGAGATTTAAAAATGCAACAATTACTCCTATCACTTTATTATTATCTGAAAATATTGGAGCACTTATTGAAATAAATAAATTGTTTTCAGTATAATTATCTGAAATAATAATATTTTTGTCCTCAATAGGCATTTGAAAAAAACCATAAGAAGAACAATTTTTTTTTAAAAAATCAATTTTATTTGATGATTGAATTACAATATTTCCATTTATATCACACACAAAAAAGTTATTTATTAATTTATCACTTTCCTCATAATATAAAATAATATTTTTCATTTCTTTTAGATTAAATTTTTTAAACGAATCAATTATAGTGACTGTTTTAATTTTATCTATAATATTACGAATATCTTTATTAATATTAATTGAAATAGATTTTATATATACATTGATTTTTTCTTCTTCATATTTTAATAAGTTTTTATATAAGATTAAGAAATAAATAGAATAAAGTACTATTAATATAAGAGTGAGTAATAAAATACCATTTAAAAGTTTTGATCTAATTGAAGTTATTTTAAAATTCATTATTAAAATAATAAGATTATTAAAATATAATGTCAACATTTACGAATAAATATAAAAATAAGTAAATTTTGTTAAAAAAATCATATTATTTGAAATTGTTGAATTTTAAAGGTATAATTTATTGTTATTGTTTTAAGGATTTGCGCAATAGGGTTTTTATGAATAATGAAGATATAAATAATTTTACAAAGAAAGAATTTTTATCCGGTATCACTGTTTATCCGATATTAAAATATTTAGAAGAATTATTCGGATATAAAGAGATGATTCGATTGGTTGAACCAATTGGATTATCTGTATCTTATTTATTAAATAATAATAATTGGATTTCCTTTGAATATTATAACTTGTTATTAGAAAAACTCGTTGAATCAACAAAAGATGAGGAAGCTCCGTATAAAGTATTTTTAAATTTAGATAAAAAGGTTATTAAACATTTTTTATCTGCTGCTTATCCGGCTAATTTATTTAATTCCCTTGATTTAGGGTATGACTTTGTATTTAACTTTTTAATTCATAAATGGATTTCTAAAGTTGGAGATTTTAAAATTTTATTTTCTAAAAGAAGTTCATTTGAAATAGAGTTGAGGCCAAAACAGGATTATGAACAGACCAGGTATATCTGTTTGTCATTAAAAGGCTTTTTAATATATTTAGTTAAAGCTTATGGGTTTTTATCCCCAAAAATTAAAGAAAAAAAATATTTTAAATTAAATGATAATATTTGTTCGTTTAAAATTATTTGGAAACATAAAAAAGACCGGGGTTTGACATTATCAATTTTTACAGCAATCTCAATCTTTGGTGTAAATGTATTTCTATTTATTAATAATATATTAAATATAAATCAATTTCTTTATAATACATTATTGACTGTTGTTCTTTTTTTACTTGTAAATAAAATTTTAGATATTATAAGGAATAAAAAAAATATTATTACTCATGTAAAAAAGGATATTTCAATTATTGGAATAATTGAAAAGATTGAAAAGGAATTTAATAAACAAATTTTAAAAGAAACTGAACTTGAGGAAAAAAATAAATATTTAGTTATAGTAAATCACCTGAGGAAACTAATAAATAGTGAAATTTATTTTAATCCTGTGCTTTTTGGAATTAATAAAATTTTAATTAATGAATTTAATTTTTATAAAGGCGCATATTTTAATTTTGATAATAAAACAGGAGATTTCATTTTAAATTTTGAATTAGAGAATAAAAGTATTATAAAAAATGATTCAAAAGAAATAAATTTATCTAATACTAAATTCTCTATGTCACAATACCTGGATTTCAAAGAATTAAATTATCCATTATATTTAAAAGAGTTCAATAAGAGTCTAAAATTAGACTCTAATAAAGTCTTAAATAAATTTAAAACAAAAAATAATGATTTAATTTATATGATTCCAATAGAGATATCAGAGATTAATTTAGGATTTTTATTTTTATTTTCTTATAATAAATTAAATATTTCAGACAGGATTATTAAAGAACTTTTTGAAACTATTAAGGATCAGTTGGAAATAGGATTTCAAAAGATTTTTTCAAGAAATGTAGTTGAAAATATTTTATCCAGTGTACCTGCATATGTTCTTATTTTTAATATTGATAATTTACAAATAAGATATGTAAATAATATTTTAATTTCTTCTTTTCCTGATATAGCCGGTAAGTACACCAGGGATGATATAATTGGAATGGAATTATTTGATCTGTCATTTTTTACTGAAGAGGATAAAAAAAATATAAAAAAATTTATAAAGAAATCATCATCAAAAAGGGATATTGAACGTCATGAAATTAAATCAAGTTCATATATTATTGAATACAATCTTTTTTTAATATCTCAGTATAAAGAATCAGAAAGATTAGCCGGAATTATTTTTAATGATCTTACTGATGCGGAATATTTTCAACAGCATTTATTAAATAATGAAAAATTAATTTCTCTAGGGAAAATTGCAAGCGGAGTAGCTCATGAAATTAATAATCCTTTGTATGCTATTTTAGCAAATGCTGAAGAAATTAATGAAAATAAAAACATTGATAAAAACTTGAAAAAATATGCAGAAGAAATTATTGAGTATGTTATGAATGTTTCAAATATTATTAAAGACCTGTCAATTTATTCAAAAACATTAAGAAGAGAAAAACTTGTTAATGTTGATTTAAACACTGTAATTGAAGATTCATTAAAACTTGTTACATATAGTTCAAATTTTATAGAAATTAAAGTTACTAAAAACTTGTCAAAAATACCATTGATAAAAACAACAAAAGGAGAAATGCAGCAGGTTTTTATAAATCTTTTTAATAATGCTGCATTTGCCATGGATGGAAGAGGTTCATTAGTTGTTTCTTCAAATTATAAAGATAAAAAGATTATAATTTCAGTTATAGATACTGGACAAGGAATTGCAGAGGAAGATCAGGATCATATATTTGATTTGTTTTATACTACAAAAGAACCGGGAAAAGGTACCGGTCAGGGACTACATATAGTAAGAAGAATTTTAGAGAAATATGATGCTTCAATTAACTTTGAAAGTAAAATTAATAAAGGGACCTCAGTTCAACTTACATTTAAAGTAAAATAAGATTGTTTTATAATCAATTAAATAAACATATAAGTTCATTTATTCAATATTAGTATCAGTATCAGTGTTTTCTAATTCTTCAATTTTATTTTTATATACTTTCCATGTAATAAATAATAAAAACAATACAACCGGTATTATTGCTAAAGCTATAATATTTCCTTTAAACATATAGAAAAACCAATATCTTATCGGATTACCGCCGTCTGTAAATGCTGTAATTAATCCATCATAATTATTTTCAAATGTTACTCCCACTTCACTTGAAAGCTTTGTGAATAATGGGGCTAAATTAGTTGCAATCAGCATGTATCCAATAATAACAGGAATCCCAATAAAAACAGCTCTAATTACATTGCTGTTTACTGCAAGAACAATTAATGACATTACAGAAATGAGATTAGCAAGATCCCCGAGAGGAATTAATTTATTACCAGGCAGTATAAATGCAATACCAATTGAGATAGGCATTAATATAAGTCCTGTGATAATTACCGAATTGTTTTTCATTAATACCCACGAATCCATGCCAATATAAAGGTTGGTTTTTTTGGGGAAAATTTTTTGAATAGAATTTTTTAACTTTAAAGAAACCGGTTCCATTCCTTTGCCTAAAAGATCGCCGCAAAAAGGCAGTATATACATAACAGCTGCAATATGAATACATAGTTCGAGTGATGTTTTAATGTCATACTTTGCCATAATGCTTAAAAATAAACCAACAAAAATTCCAATAATCATTGGCTGACTGAGTATCTCAATAAAACCAATTTTTTCTTTTTTTTCATTTGGATTAAATTTTAATTTTTTTATTCCGGGTATTAGATCAAATAATTTATTTCCTATAATCCCAAGAGGTAAAAGACCGGATACAGAAAGCGGGCTTATACAAATTCCATCAAGACCGCCTTCTTTTTTTACAAAAGGGGCACTCCATTCGGAGAGTTTAATGCCATAGATTCCAATAACTGCTGTTGCAGTTAATCCAAGGATAAAACTTTCACTTGTTTTTTGAATTAAAGCTCCAATTAAGGCATAATGCCAATAATTCCATATATCAAGATTTATCATTTTTGTTGTATTGGTAAGTATCATTATTATATTTATAACTAAAATCAGTGCAATTGTTATTGGCGCTATTTTTGAAGCCCAGGTAATTGCAGCAAGAGGGGGCCAGCCAACATCTAATACAGGAAAATCTAAACCTCTATTTTCGACTATGCTTTTTACAGCTGGACCAATGTTTTTTACAAAGAAATCAAATACAATAAAAATACCTGCAAACCCAACTCCCAGTTTTAAAGCAGACATAAAAGCATCTAATACTTTCATTCGAATAATAAGTCCCAGGATTAAAATTATTATTGGCAGCATCACATATGCTTTAAAACTAAAAATAAAATTAACTATTGATATCAAATAATTCATTTTTATTCCTCTTTTAAATAGAAAAGTATGTTTATTTTAAACTAAGATTTAATAATTTTCAATAATTCGTTATGAATTATTCTGTTAGAATAAACAAATTCTTTACCAAAGATGTTTCCTGTTTTTCCGCTGAAATCCGTAAATTTCCCGCCGCTTTCTGTTAGTATTATTGTACCGCCCGCTGCATCCCAGGAATTTATACCTTCTTCCCAAAATCCATCTGCTTTTCCGCAGGCAACATAGCATAAATTAAGGGCTGCTGTACCAAGACGTCTTACTGATTGAGTTAAATCCTGTGCTTGAGTAAATCTTTTGATCTGGGCTTTTAATTTATCACCTTGATGATAATAAAAACCGGTAATTAATAATGAATCTTTAATGTTTTTAATTGTAGATACTTTAATTCTTTTTTTATTTAAATATGCCCCTTTATTAAGTTCAGCACTATATAATTCTTTTCTAACTGGATCAAAAACAACTCCTGCAATTAATTTATTATTTTCCATGACTCCAATTGACACACAAAAAAAAGGAAATCCGTGAATATAATTTGTCGTGCCGTCAAGTGGATCAATAATCCATGTCAATCCGTTGAAATTTTCTTTTGAATTTATTGTTCCTTTTTCTTCAGCGATAATTTTACTGTTTGGGAAATGTTTTATAATTTTTGCAATAATAAAGTCTTCACTTGCATGATCAGCATCACTGACATAACCAAGATTTTTTTTAACAGTTATCTTATTTGATTTTTTTAGATATTCTAATAGAATTTTACCTGATCCTTTTGCAGTTTTTTCCAAAAATTTAATCATATTGATATTCCTTTAATTTATCATCTTTATCCAGGTTTATTATTATATACTGAAATTAAACCTTACATTTCGCTTCACTTGAGAACACAGAGTTTTTTGTTGTTTTTTATAAGAATATAGAATTTGGAATTCAATATTCTCGTGCAGTTGCTAAAATATTATCATATTTATAAACTTAAATAAATCTAATTAAAAAAAATATTAATACTGCGCCAAGCAGTACAATAGAAGCAGGTTTTATCAGCTGAAATATATTTTTAAATAGATCAGTTTTAAAATATTCATTAGTAACCAATAAACAAATATGTACAGGTGATAATATCATTCCCATATATCCGCAAGTGAATGCTAGAACAGTATATGAAAGAATATCTTTTAAGGAAGGATCAATGCCTAAAATGTTTATAACTATTGGAAAACTTGCACCAACAAAACCAACAGCAATACCTGTAGTTATTCCGCATATAAAAGGGATTATCATTATAATTGCAATAACAGGAATATGCCATAACAATAATTCTTCTCGAACATGGTTCATTATTAATGAACCATCCGGAAGAGTTGCTTCAATAAATGCGCCATATATTCTAATTATTGCAACTACAAGTGCTAATTTTATTGTTTTACCGGAAAATATTATTTTTTTCCATTTTTCAATATTTAATGGTCTTTCTATTTGTAAAACTATTTGTGCAATAAAAATACCAATCATAATCGGTAGATAATGATTTACATTAAATACAATTGGGATAAATAATCTAATTATTGTATAAACAAAGATAATGATTAAAATAGGCATTATAAGCAGTAATAATTTGTGTTGTCTGCTTTGAGTCTTTTCGATTTTTAATGTATTTTCCTGTGGATTTATTTTCCTTAAAAGAAAGAAATACCCCCCTGCTATTGAAAAAAGGCTTAAAGGTATTTGTAATAACATAAATTGCCAGATATGTAATTTAGTAAATGATATTGCTAATAATACACCGGGATACAATGGCCACCAGTATTCCCAGACATGTCTAAACCAGTAATTGATTTTTGTTTTTAGATGATTTTCAATACTTTTATCATGATCCAGATCATCAATCATTGGAGCAGAGAACAGTGCACCTCCTGGCATTGGTAATAATCCGATTATTGCCGGAAGTACTGCCATTGATGCTTTTTGTGATATTTTTGATCTGATACTTATTACAAGATCATTCATAACATTGCTTTGCTGCATTTGAGAACTTAAAGTGATGATTTGAGCAACAATAATTAAAAGAAAGATATTGTCTAATGAGGAAAAACGTTCCCATGAAATTAGAAAAATATTAAAATTAGAATGACCGGACCATATAGCAAGTGTTAAAGTTCCTATTATAACCGAGAGGATTAAATTATTTGAAACTTTATTTATTACTAATATAATAATTAAAGTTGAAATAATTCTGATTAAGTAAGGTAAATTTAAAATAAAATCTATCATTAGATTAAAACCTGAAAGGTCTATAACACCTGTCAGGTTTTATAAACCTGACAGGTGTTATAATTTTATATATATTATTTAATTTTATTAACTATTTTATCAGCAGTAAAACCAAAATGATCGCCAACTTTTGCGGCAGGTCCTGATTCTCCAAAATTGTCAATTGATATAATTATACCATTGTCTCCTGCTATTCCTTCCCAGCCCTGTTTAATGCCTGCTTCAATTACCACTCTTTTTTTGTTAGAAGGTATAATTTGTTCTTTATAATTTTTATCCTGTGCATCAAAAAGTTCTTTGCTTAACATTGATACAACTCGAATGTTTTTATCACTCAACTGTTGTTTTACTTTAAATGCAAGATTTACTTCTGACCCGGTTGCAACAATAATAATATCAGGTTCCCCGTTTGAGTCATCAGCAATGTAAGCGCCTTTTTTAATATTTTCCTGCCAGTTTATATCTTTTTTACTAAATACTTCAAGATTTTGTCTGGTTAAAGCAAGTACTGTCGGACCATTTGTATTTGAAATTGCTATTGCCCAGGCAGCTTGAGTTTCTTCAGCATCTGCCGGTCTTAAAACTGTTAATCCGGGTATTGCTCTAAGAGAAGCAATTTGCTCAACTGGTTGATGAGTAGGGCCGTCTTCTCCTACATAGATTGAGTCATGTGTAAAAACATAAATAACTTGTAATTTCATTAAAGCTGCAAGTCTTATAGGCGGTCTCATGTAATCTGCAAAAACTAAAAAAGTTGCGCAAAACGGGATTAATCCGCCATGTAAGGCAATACCATTTACTATTGATCCCATTCCATGTTCACGAACACCAAAATGGAAATTTCTACCTAAAGGTGATTTTACTTGAAAATCTCCCATATCGTTTAAATTTGTATTATTAGAAGGAGCAAGATCAGCTGAACCTCCAATAAGATTGGGAATTTTTTTTGCTAAAGCATTTAAAGCGCTGCCGCTTGCTTTTCTAGTTGCCAGTTTATCACCGATATTATATTGTTCGAAATCAATATCATTGATATTAATTTTTGTTTCACCTGTATAAATTTTCCATTCTTTATAAAGTTCCGGATTTTCATTTTTCCAGTCTTCAAACTTTTCTTTCCATGAATTATAATTATTTACTAAATCAGTTCTTTTTTCTTTTAAATAATTTACTGCTTCCGGCGCAACATAGAACATGCTGCCTTCAGGTATTCCGAGATTTTTTTTAGTAGCTTTAACTTCATCGTCACCTAGAGGAGCTCCATGAGCTTTGTGAGATCCTTCCATGTTAGGTGATCCTTTAGCTATCTTTGTTTTTAATAATATTATTGCCGGTTTGTTTTCTTCTTCTTTTGCTTTATTTACTGAAAAAAGTAAATTATCAAAATCATATGGATCTCCTGTAATAGTCTGCCATCCATATGCTTCAAATCTTTTTAGCACATCTTCTGTAAAAGCGATCTCTGTATTTCCTTCAATAGTTATATTGTTACAATCATAAAATACGATTAATTTTCCAAGTTTATGATGCCCTGCTAAGGATGCAGCTTCTGCTGAAACTCCTTCCATTAGATCCCCGTCACTTGCTAAAACATATGTATAATGGTTAATTATTTTATGTTTTTCTGTATTAAATTTTGCTGATAAAATTCTTTCAGCCATTGCCATACCAACTGCATTTGATATTCCCTGACCTAAAGGGCCTCCGGTTGTTTCAATTCCCGGAGTTATTCCATATTCAGGATGACCGGGTGTAATTGATCCAAGTTGTCTAAAGTTTTTTATTTCTTCTAAAGAAATGTCATAGCCGGCAAGATGAAGTAGAGAATATAACAGCATTACTCCATGACCAGCAGATAAAATAAATCTATCTCGATCTATCCAACCCGGTTTTTCAGGAAAATATTTTAATATTTCTCCATATAATATTGTCCCTATTTCCGCACATCCCATTGGTAATCCAGGATGACCGGAGTTTGCTTTTTGGACTGCATCTATTGTTAATGCTCTAACAGAAAGTGCAATTTTTTCTAAGGCTTCTTTATTCATTTAAGTCCTCCTAATATTGTTGTTTAATATATTTTAATTGTATTATTCCTTTTAAAATATAAATTATAAAAAAAAATAATTGCGCCTAATATAGTATGTAAAAATAAAAAATTCAAGTATTTTCGAATAATTTTAGTTCTTTTGTAGGAATAAACAGCGACAGAACTCAAGAAAACAAGGAGCTTTAGCTCCTTGTAAATTGCAATGAGTCCAAGACCCATTGTTTCCAAAATGGGGCTCAGAGCTTCTAATAAATTTCATTTTTTTCATTTTAATAAATATTGACTCTTTAATTATATTTAATTATACTTTGATTATCTAAAATTATAATTATTAATTTAATATATTATGAATGAAGAAATAGATAAAAGTATAGAAGAAAAAACAGAAAATAACCAAGAAAATACAATAGAAAATAATGTAGAAAACATAGCAGAAAATAACATAGATAAAAACTTAAAAAAAGATGTTGATAACAAAGAAGATTTATATAAAGATTATAAAAAAATAGATTACTTTTTTAAAGCAAAAGAAGAATACATTAAGAGATATAAGCATATAGCTTTAGAAGACATTTTAGCAAATGCTCCAAAACATTATGCATTCATTAATTTTATTGAAAGAATTAATATTTTTTTATCTAAAGATAGTTTGTGGCTGAAACATTTTGTAGATAAAAACAAAATACATTTTGATTATAATTTATATGAACGATGGAAATTAAATAAAAAATTTAGCACTCAAAATTATTCACAAACACAGGCGCCTTCAAAGTGGATTCATGTACTTCAAGATTATTTTATAGAATTATTAGAATCATTACAGATATTACTTGTAATACAGTATCATATAAAAGATGAGGATTATAAAAATTATTTAAAAGCGAATCCCCAATTATATTTTAAGTTAAGGGCTAATTTTACACGACCTTCTTTACCTTCTGAAGACATTGAAAAGTTTTTTGACATAATTGATTATTTATTAAATCTTAATATTCAATATGATTTTTTAACAAAGCTTGTAGTTGATGCGAGTTTATGTATGCAGGTTTATAGATATATTGATAAATCAAAAATTTTTGATTTAATAAAACAGAAAGAATTCTATATTAAATTTCGTTTGGATTTTTTAAAAAAAACAAAATTAACTTCAAGAGTAAAACTTCCTTATGAAGAAGATGTTATAAATGTTGCTGATAGATTTTTAGAAAAAGCAATGGATTTACGTTTTACTTATAAGGAGTTTAAAAATAGATTAATTGAAAAATATAATAAATTTAATAGATAAAAAAAATTTTAAAAAAAAGTAGAATAAAATTATATTTCAAAAATTGTTTTAATTAAAGTATAATACTATAAATAATAAATGATTAAGGGAAATATATGAAAGAAGAAATTCAGGATCTTAAAGAGATTATTGAAGTTGCAATTCATGTTTCTTCAGGATTAGATATTGAAAAGATAATTCAAAGTGTTGTCTGGTTTATTTATTCAAAGTATAATCCAAGCTTTATGTCTTTTATTTTACCAATGGACATGGATGATACAAGGCCGGATGCATTTTATTTTGAAGGAATCGAAAAAATAGTAAAAAGATTTAAATTTGAATCAATAGTACCCATTATAGATTATTTTAATGATGTTGAATATAATCAATTATCTTTTGAAAACTTTTATAGTTCGTTTCCTTATAAAAATATTACTGATGAGCTGCAAAAACTTAATCCGGACTTCTTGATGCCTTTAAAATCTGATAAAGGTATAGTAGGGGTATTTGTTTTAGGTCCAAGGGAAAATAAACAAAAGTATGATACAATTGAAATTCAGGATATTTTTTATATTATAAGGTTTGCATCAATTTCTATAGAAAATTCTAATCTTTACAGACGAGCTACAGTTGACAGAATGTCAAAACTTTACACTCATCACCATTTTCAGAAAAAATTGGAAGAAGAGATTGTAAGATGCCAGAGATATGATAATTATTTTTCTATATTAATGATTGATATTGATGATTTTAAAAAATTTAATGATACATATGGTCATCTGCAGGGAGATATTATAATAAAGGATATTGCAGAGATTATTAATACTTCAGTAAGAAATGTAGATTTTCCTGCCAGATATGGCGGAGAAGAATTTTCTGTTATTTTACCTCAGATACATGCAGATAGTGCTTTTTTAGTGGCAGAGAGACTAAGAAAAATTATTAAGCGCCATAAGTTTTCGGGAAAACACGGTGCTTTATATGTTACAATTAGTGTTGGTATTGCTGAATTTGATAAAGAGTTTGTACATCATAATGCAGATATGATTGACTGTGCAGATAGAGCATTGTATACTTCAAAAAAGAAAGGAAAAAATAGAGTAACACTCGGAACATATGAGCTTTCTGAAGAAGATGAAGTATAATAATATCAGAAAATTGGTTGAAATTTATATTTTAGCAGGTAACTTTTTTAGATTCAATATACTTTTTAAATTCATCAAATCCATTTTCTTTAAACCATAAAGGATCCCATTTTTCTTTGGAAAGCAATTTATAATATTCTGGTTTAATGAAATAAGCGAAGCATTCCAGTTCGTTATATGAAGTGTTTGCTATATTTATTTTTTTTCTTTCATAATATTCACCTTCAAAATGGTCTAATGTCTTAACTATGTTTTCATCAATATTTAAATAAGTCATGCCGTATACTACATCATATTCAGTGCTTTTAATAATACCCGGATAAACTTCGTTTTTAATTTTATAAATAGAATATCCTTTAACAAAACCTAAAATTCTTTTATAATCATTTTCACCAACAACATTATTCCAGAGTTCTTTAAATAATAAAGTACCGTAAGCAAAAAAATTAATTTTATTATTCATTAGTTTATCCTGATTATAAATAATTTTATGTCAAAAGTTTTTTAATTATAGAAACTTAATTTACAATTAAAATTTTTGAATATTTTTATAGTTCCAAAGCCTTCCTTTATTGAAAAATTTTGATATTACAATAATAAAAAAGCAATAAATATGCCAATTTATTTATGTTAAATTTCATCATAATCTTGTAATATTTGCATAATTAACTTTAAAATGTTAAAAAATAATTAAATAAAGGTTAATTTCAGTAGAAAATTATTATTTTTATCAAAAATTAATCAATATTGTTTTTAAAACAATACAAATTTGTTTCATTTATTTACAATTATACATAATTGGAATTTAATAATAAAAAATAAAGAAAATAAAAGATACAATTGATAATGTAAGAAAAATGGTTTAATATGACTCAACTTTTTTTTGTGGAGAATATTGTTTATGATACCGGAACATAGAGATTTATCAAATTATGATTTAAATATTAAAAGTATAGGTACGGGGAAATTTATTTCACCTTTAAATCTTTCAGAGCAATATGGTGATAAAGTAGTAAATTATATTAAAGATGATGAAAGAGTATTTTCTGTTATATTAAAAAATGAGTATGATGAATTTAAAAAACAGGGAATACTCCTGCCGACTTTTGAAAAAGCCGGTCCCAGGAAAAATCTTTATTTTGAACCTGGAGAAACAATTTCTGCTATTGTAACATGCGGTGGTTTGTGTCCGGGATTAAATGCTGTTATAAGAGCAATAGTTTTAATGAATAATAATAGATATAATAATAAAATTACTTATGGGATAAAATATGGGTATCAGGGATTCGTAAAAAAATATGATCATGAAGTATTAAATCTTACTCCTGAAACCGTTGAAACAATTCATAAATCCGGAGGGACTGTTTTAGGAAGTTCCAGAGGAGTGCAGAGTATTTCTGAAATTGTAGATAGATTGGTAGAATTAAGAGTAGATATACTGTACACCATTGGAGGTGATGGCACTTTACGCGGAGCGCATGAGATTTATAAAGAGATTACAAAAAGAAATTTAAAAATATCTGTTATTGGTATTCCAAAAACAATAGATAATGATATTGCTTTTATTGACAAATCTTTTGGAACAGAAACCGCTTTTAGTAAAGCCTGTGATTCGGTAAATGCAGCATATATAGAAGCAAAAGGCGCATTTAACGGAGTGGGGCTGGTAAATGTTATGGGAAGGTATTCAGGATTTATTGCTGCTAATACAACACTTGCTACTAATCTTGTTGATTTTACATTAATTCCTGAGATTCCTTTTGAACTGGATGGACCTAAAGGATTTTTTGAAGCACTTAAAAATCATTTATTAAAATATCACAAGTCTGTTGTTCTTGTTGCAGAAGGCGCAGGTCAACGTTTATTTGAAAATGAACCTGTGAGATACGATGCTTCAGGAAACAAAGAGCTTGGAAATATCGGGACTTTATTAAAAGAAAAAATGAAAGAATATTTTAATAATCTAAATATTGCAGCTAAAGTTAGATATATTGATCCAAGCTATATTATACGTTCTACACCGCCAACTCCAAATGATTCTATTTTTTGTCTGCAGTTAGCTCAAAATGCTGTTCATGCAGGAATGTGCGGAAAAACAAATACTGTTATCGGATATCATAATGGTGAGTTCATACATATACCTATGGAAATAGCTACATCAAAGAGAAAGGTTATTGATCCTGAAAGTGAACTTTGGCTTTCAGTTTTAGAGTCAACAGGTCAGCCGATAAAAATGGTGAATTGAGTTTAGCCCTGTGCGGGCAGCACCAAGGGCTCTGCCCTTGGAACCCATTTTTTACAGACCTCTCAGTCATTCCCGTGAAAACGGGAATCCAATCCAACTCGTCTTTGCGAGGAGCAAAGCGACGAAGCAATCTATATTTACTTCTCGCATTTGTCATATAATTATCTGCTGTAAATATGATTTACTTTAGTAAACGCTAGACTCCGTTAAGAAACTCCGTATGCGTTTACTAAAGTAAATCATATTACGCAGATAATTAACTGGAAGAGTAAAAAGAAAAAAGAAGAAAAAGAAAGAAAAAAAAATATAATGAATTAATATTTAATTTCATTTTTTATTAATTCAATTGGTTTTGTAATTGAAGATTTTTATATTCTCCTTTTTACAACCTTTTTGCAAACAAATTGCATTTCTATGACAAAAAATATTTACAAATATAGTATATTTTATAAATTACTTTTTTAAATATTTTTTTTAAAAAATAAAATAAAAATAATCTTTTAAAAAGCCTGTAGGGCTTTATATAAAATTTAATATAATAAGGAGGTAAAAAAAATGGCTATAAAATATTCATTAATTGAAAGAATTAATCCTGCTGATCTCAGCATGCCAAGAAAGATTTATGCTGTAAACAAAAGCTCCGGCGAATTAACATTAAGACAGCTTTCTAAAAAAGAATAGCAGATATATCAACAGTTTGTTCTATTGATACAATGGCTGTACTTGAAGCATTGGTTCAGGTTATTCCTGAAGAGCTTTCTGACGGTAATATAGTTCGCCTTGGTGACTTTGGAAGTTTTTACGCAAGTATAAAAAGTACCGGCGCTGAAACAGAAGAAAATTTCAACAACACTTATATAGTTAATACACGAATTAAATTTCGTCCCGGTAGCCAGCTAAAAAATGTTATAAATAACGTAGAATACAAAAAAGCATAAAGCTACTATCTTATAATAGCTATTATATAAATATATTGGCCTGCAGTAAGTACTATACTTATTGCAGGTTTTTTTTACTAAAAAAAGAGTAAACTCATGGGCAAGAGTTTGAAAAAGATGGCCATGAGTTTCAAAAAGATGGCGGTGTTTTTGAAAAAGACAACGGTCTTTTCAAAAAAGACAGCTGTGTCTTTTAAAAAGATAATTGTCTTTCAAAAAAAGACAATGTTACTTGTCTATGCGAAGTTAATGTAATAACCACAATCAGTTATTATTATAATAAATAATCTAAAATAATTTCAACAAGTTTTCTATAAAAAAAATAATCTTAGTCAATTTTGTATTAGCCGCAGTTATGTCCAGTTGTGTTGCGATTTGATTGAATCAAACCATTTTTTAAATTTTTTATCACATGTATAATGATAAGTTTGTCCACCTATTTTATTAAAATTATTTATATTTTTTATATTATCATCAATTAAAATACATTCACTAATATTGACTTTATTATTCATTTTTTCAATTGCAATATTACATAATTCATTTTTATTAGATGTATTGTAATCATACGAATTAATTATGAAATCAAAGCAAGTATTTAATTTTAAATCTTCTATTGTAATTTTGTTAAAAATATCAGTATTTATAGTTACACATGCTAAATTAATATTGTTTTTTTTTAATAAATTTAGCGCATTATAAATATTTTTGTTCATTTTAAATTGTTTTGCACTAAAATATAATGATTCCTTTAACTTATTTAAAGAGAATGGAATCGATTCTGATAAATACTTTAATACATCTAAATGGTTCAATTTGCCAGTCATCCATTTATCATCTATTTCATTACTTTCATTATTACTATTAAATAATAGTAAATTAATTTTATTTCTAATGTTAATAGGTAAATCTATAAAATATAAACTATTTGATAATGTATTACAAAAATCAATTAAAAAGTATTTTATTTTCATAATTGTTTAAACCAAAAAGCCAGCAAAACAATTGGACATATCGGGACAATTTTACATAATGTTTTCCGAAGCTGTCAAGCGGAGCAAAATGTAGCGAAGCCCGCAGTGCAGCAGAGCATGTAAAATTAGTTAGGCGCCGTTTCTTTCTTGTTTTACAATTCTTTTTAACCAATCTATTGTTAAAAAATTAAATATCTCAGGTTGTTCAATTTGAAGTGCATGCCCTGCGTTATCAACAACTGCTACTGTAGCTCTAGGAAATTCTTTTGATAATGCTAATGAACTATTATATCCTACTACCGAATCTTGTCTCCCTGAAATTATTAAAGCAGATTTATTAAATGGATATTCTAAATCATTTAATTCGAAACTGTAAGCTAATTTTCTCCACGAATTATAAAAGTCATGATCTTTTAATTGCAGTCCCGGTATTATTTCTTCTTTGTATCTTTTCCAAACTTCTATTGTCTGGCGAACAACGACTGGTTCGAAAAGTGATTTTTCTTCATCAGTTAAAATCGAATCTAATTCTGTATCCTTTTCTAAAATACATCTTGGTGGTTTGTCTGATTTATCTTGTACAGAAGGGCATAATAAAAATATACCTATTACACGCTTTTGAAATTTCTTTAGTATTCCTCTAGCTAAATAGCCACCATATGAATTCCCCACAAGAATAAATTGTTGATCGGGAATAAGTTCATCAATAAAAGCCAGAATTAATTCTATCATGCTTTCTGCATCAGATAGCCAAGAGCTCCCTGTTGATTTTCCAAATCCAGGTAAATCGAAATAAATTCTCTGAAAAGTATTTTTCATATTTTTAAAACAAGGTTCCATGCAGCTTTTTAAAGATCTGTGATCTGGGCCGTTTCCGTGAATCATGATGATGGGTAATCCTGAGCCAATTGATTCAAAGTATATTTTCATTTCATGTTTTTTAAATTCCATAATTATTACCTTGATTATAGTAAAAAGGAATGGTGCCGATAGGTCTGAAAAAGCAAAGCAAATTTCGGGCCTATCGGCAAGCGAGTTTGGGCATGTTAATTTGCGAAGTGAAATGGAGCAAATTAATTGCCTAAACTCGCAGTTGAGATTGTCGAATTTATAAAATTATAATCATTTTCTCTTCTTAAAATCAATATTTTTTTCTTGTTTCTGTTTCAAAAAAATATCTAATTCCTTTTAGGAATTAAATATTCACTTTCTTATACTTTTACTTTGTATTTATCTCCATAATTTAATATCTTCTCTATATTATGAACCATCATATAT
>CAZYID010000052.1:0-2936 GCA_964646595.1 uncultured Spirochaetales bacterium
TGCATTCTCTCGCTGTTTAATTTATTTTATACTTAAATTATGAAAATTCAATTTGTTTTATAAAAATAATCTATTATTAAATATAAGGTAAAATTTTTTTTTGAATTTTATTTCTTTTTTTAAAAAGATAAATTCTCCTTAATGATATTATTTGCTTTTGGTAATATAGAGTTATTATACTTAAATATTAATATAAAATGTTAAAAAATTAGCAAAAATGCTTTAGAAAATAAATAAAAAATTTATTCAAAAATTTAAATAAAATTATAAATTCTTGATTTTATCATAATAATTAACTATAAAAATAGTATGAGAATAAAATTTATAATTTTATTCATAACCTTGTCTTTTGTTTTATTTTCAAATAATTTTAAATCAATTTTTTTTAGAGGAATTTTTTTTTACGATGAAGAAAGCAGCATATCAGTTATTCCTTCAGAAAATAAAGAAGTAATTGTAATTGCAAATTTAAATTATCATTATGCATTGATTTTACCTTATGCAGAAAACTGGGAAATTATATTAGATGATAAATATGTATTAAACGCTAATAATAAATCTATAAACATTTATCTTGAATTATTAAAAAATGACGGGAAAACATCAAAAGAGTATTTAGAAAATTTAGTAAAACCATTTCTTGATGATAAAGAAAAACTTGGCATAATTGATGCGGAAGTCTTTAATTATAATAATGAGCTTATTTTAGCAATAGTAGTTGATCTCGAATTGATTAATGATGATGCTAAATATAGAGGAATAAAACAAGTTAATTATTACACATCAAAAACTTTTAAAGATGAAAGATTTAAATTATACTTAACTTTTATGCAAAAGAAAAGTAAGGTAGAATTAAATAATACTGAAATTTTTGATTACTTAACTATTGGATTTAACATTGATTTTGAGCGTGATAAATAATGACAGTATCACAGGATGGTACTGCTGAGTATAAAAGCATCCGGCAGGCAATTGATTCTATCCCAAAAAATAATTCTCAAAACATTAAAATATTCATTAAAAATGGAGTATACAAAGAAAAGCTTTTTATTGAAAATCCTAATATTAATTTAATAGGAGAGAATGCAGAAAAAACAATTATTACTTTTGACGATTATGCTAAAAAGAAATTTTTTGATGGTAGAGTTATGGGAACTTTTAACTCATATACTTTTTATATTGGAGGAAATGATTTTAAAGCAGAAAATATAACTTTTAAAAACAGTTCAGGTTCCGGTAAAATATATGGTCAGGCTATTGCCTGTTATGTTGATAGTGATAATTCTTATTTTAAAAATTGCAGGTTTTTAGGAAATCAGGATACTTTATTTACAGGACCTTTGCCTCCAAGTCCGATTATACCCGGCTCGTTTTCCGGTCCAAGAGAAAATGCACCAAGATTAAGCACCACACAATATTATGATAATTGTTTTATTGAAGGAGATGTTGATTTTATTTTTGGATCTGCAAAAGCAATATTTCATAAATGTGAAATTTTTTCAAAGAACAGAATAGAAAAAATTAATGGATATATTACAGCTCCTTCTACACCATCCAATCAGGAATTTGGTTATGTTTTTATTAATTGCAAATTGACAAGTGATGCTGATCCTGAAACAGTTTATTTAGGTAGGCCTTGGAGAGAATATGCAAAATCTGTTTTTATAAATTGCTGGATGGGCGAACATATAATTTCTCACGGTTGGGATAATTGGGGGAAAGTAAACGCAGAGAAAACTGCTATGTTTGGAGAGTATAACAGCACAGGTCCCGGAGCAAAAATGAATAAGAGAGTAAAATGGGCCAATATATTAACAGATAAAGAAGCTGAAAAATATACTTTTCAAGTATTATAAAACAAATAACGTTATTGAAGAAACAATTGTCATAGAAATGATAATTATTCTATAAATATTTTCTGGGATTTTTTTAATAATTAATATGCCTAATATTGCGCCTAATGTAATTGCAGGAATCATTAAAAGGTCTGTTACAAAAGATTTAACTGTTATTGTTTTCCATATAAAAATATGCAAAGGAATTTTTATTACATTAACAATCATAAAGAACCATGCCATTGTGCCGATAAAAGCTTTTTTTTTCATTTTTTTTGACAACAGATAGATTGCTATAATTGGACCGCTTGCATTACCGATCATTGTTGCAAATCCGCCGGCTAATCCAATTATTGCTGTAAAGATCCAGGAATCTCCAATTAACAATTCTTTTTTTTTAAAGTCCTGAAGTATTAATATTATTATACAGACTAATACAATAACTCCGATTATTATTTTAAAAATTTTATCAGAAATATAATTTCCAATTAAAAGACCGGCAAGTATGCCAAGCAAAGCCCATGATAAAATTGGAATAATATATTTCCATTCAGCATGTTTCCTGTAATATAAAACAGCATATATGTCAGCTATAGTCATTATAGGCAGGATTATTCCTGCTGAATTTTTTCCTCCAAAAATATTTGCTAAAATTACAATAGCAAATAATGTCAATCCGGCAATACTGGTTTTTGACATGCCAATAGACATTGCTGAAATAAATAAAATTATCCACATCAATAAAGAGAAGTTAATTTCATTTATAATATAATTAAACATGTTGAACCTTAATATATAAATTGATGCTTAGGGATCGGCAGGAGGAATTTTTTATTTAATAAGAACTTAAAATTATTCTTTATTGAAAAACACTAGAGCTAATACCATTCCGCAAAAAACAATGCTTTTTGCAATTTCATATCTAAGCTCATTGATATAAAGAAGTCCGAAAAAAATTATAAAAGTATTAATAAGGATTTTTTTCCAGTTCCAATTTTTAAAAAACATACATTTTTTCCTTTTTTGTTAATTTTATTATATCTCGGCATAAAAAGTCAATAAAAATACTTTGATCATAAAAATAAAATATCTCCAAAAATA
>CAZYID010000052.1:3036-17205 GCA_964646595.1 uncultured Spirochaetales bacterium
AGAGATTATGAAAAATATATTATTTATTTTTGACATGGATGGTTTATTACTCGATACAGAAAGACTAGCAGTAGAAGCATGGGAAAAAGCAGGAAAAGAGTTTGGAATTTGCATTGAAAAAGAAATATTATTAAAAACAGTTGGATTAGATGTTAAAAAAACAAAAAGAGTATTGCAGAAAGAATATGGAAAAAAATTTCCTTATTATGAAATTAGAAATAAAAGATTAGATATTGTAAATCAAAGAATTGATAAAGAAGGCATAAAATTAAAAGAAGGCGCTTTAGAGTTATTGAAATTGCTTGATAAAATGAAGATAAAAAAAATAATTGCTACTTCAACAGCAAAAAAACGAGCAATAAACAAACTTAAAATTACAAATATATTTAATTATTTTGATGATATCGTATGTGGGGATGAAGTAAAGAAAGGTAAACCTAATCCGGAAATATTTATTAAAGCAGCGCAAAAATTAAACATTCCAAAAAAAGATTGCATTGTTCTTGAAGATTCAAAAAACGGCGCTATAGCAGCAATAAGATGTAAAATGAAGGTTATTATTATACCTGATTTAGTAATCCCTGATAAAAAAATATTAAAAAAATGTTTTGGATATTATAAATCGTTGAATGATGTTATAGTAAATATAAATAAAATTTTAAATTAATAATGTAATTTTTAATGTATCATTTGATAAATTTTGAGTAGAATTGTTATAATATAAAATAGTTATTTTACTTGGAGGTTATAAATGATAGGAAAATTATCAGAAAATATTTTAGATTCATTATTAGAGACTTTACCTGTTGAATTTTCGGTAGTTGATGAGAATGATATGGTTTTAGCATGGAACAAACATGAGACAAGGATTTTTAAAAGACCGGAAGGTGTTTTAGGAAGAAATGTTAGAGACTGCCATCCTAAAAATAGTCTGGATAAAGTTGAAGCAATAATAAGTGAAATGAAACAAGGAAAAAGAGATACAGCACAATTTTGGATAGATCTTCCTATAGGAGATAATGGCGAGAAAAATAAAGTATTAATCGAATATTATGCTTTAAGGGATAAAAGCAGCAAGTATCTGGGGTGCTTAGAAGTAACTAAAAATATACATGATATACAAAAAATAACAGGTGAAAAGCGTTTACTTGATTAAATTTATTTATTTAATAAATTATCAAAATGAAAAAAGATGTAATTGTAATTTTATTTAACAATTTTGAAACTCTTGATGTTTTTGGGCCTGTCGAAGTTTTAGGGCGTTTAAGTGAAAATTTTAATTTGCATTTTTATTCAATCAAAGGCGGAATTATTACCAGTTCTCAAAAAGTTCAGGTTGTTACACAGTCATTAGAAAATATTAATTTAAAAAATTTTATATTATTAATTCCAGGAGGAATTGGTACAAGAGAATTAGTAAAAGAAATAAAATTTTTTGAAACTCTTAAGGATCTTGCAGGCAATGCAGAGTATGTTTTGACTGTTTGTACAGGCTCAATACTTTTTTCTAAAACAGGTTTGTTAAATGGTAAAAATGCAACATCAAATAAAAGAGCCTTTTTTTTGACCGGAAAGGAGTCTCCTGAAGTAAATTGGATAAAAAAAGCAAGATGGATAAAAGACGGAAATATTTATACTAGTTCCGGAGTCAGCGCAGGTATTGATATGACACTGGGATTTATCTCTGATACAATTGACTATGATACTGCAAAAAAAGTAAGCAATGAAATAGAATATGATTGGAAAGAAGACTCCACTTGGGATCCGTTTTCTGAAATGTATTGATAGATGAAAAATTCATTTTTTTTTTAATGAATATAGTCAAATAATAAACGACATCATAAAAAACTGGGAAAATAAAAATCGAGAATTTGATAAATTTAAAGAAGGAAGAAAATTAGATTAAAATTTATCTTTATAATATTCCAGTACTGTAAGTGCAAACCTGCTTGAAACAGTTGCAGGACCACCGCCCATTTCAATTCCAACTTCAATTGCTTCAATAATTTCTTCTTCATTTGTTTTGTCTTTTAAAGCTTCGCGGATATGCCATTCTAAGCAGGATTCGCAGTTTATAACAATCGAAATTCCTATTGCAATTAGCTCTTTAGTTTTTTTATCTAATTTTTTATTTTGAAAAGTCTTTTGTTCCATATCTACAAATGATTTGTAAACTTCTGATTTATTAAGATAAAAGTTATGAGAATGTTTTCGATCACTAATTATTTTTTCGATTTTTTCTTTATCTTTCTGATCCATAGATAACTCCAAAATTTTATTATTTAAAATATTTCTTTTAATGCTGCTGCAGCTGTATAAACACCTCCTGCTCCAGAGATATAATTAACAACATGAAGGGTTTCCATGATTTCTTCTTTTGTCGCGCCATTATTAATTGCCTGAGTTGCAAGAGACCTAACACCATTTACTGTTCCATGATCAGCATCTAGAGCAAGAGCAATAAGGAGTTTATTTTTTGTTGATAATGCACCTTCTTTAAAAGCGATATCTCTTGTATTGTTAATATTTTTTAAAAAATCACTATCTAACTTGTTAATAATTTCTAATGGATTTTCTTTCATTTTTTTCTCCTTTTTTTTATTATTTAATCTAATGTTTTATTTAATTTTTCTTCTTTTGTTTTTCTAAATTTTCCATTACTCCATAAATAATATATTTTTGATTTTAGAAGTTTTGTTTTTAAGTTACCGTTTTTAGGATCATAAGTAGCTTCTAAATTTTCTATTACTATAGTATTTTTTAATTTGTTTTCTTTTGGGAATGTTATATTTGATTCTGTATATTTATATGGTTCCCGGTATTTTGAATAACTGCATATATAATAAAATTTTTCATTACTGTAATAAAAAAGTTCTACATTTTCAGAAAAGACACCATCATCTCCAAAAGCAAAACGGAATTCAACAAATGTAACTTTTGGAGAAAAGCTAAATGAATCTAGAACATGAATGTTAGAAGATTCTATAATTTTAGCATTAAAAAGCTTTTCATCAATTATTTTTTTATCTTTATATAAACGAAAGTTATGGGAATACTTAGCCATATAACCATCAGTATAAGTTTCAGAATTTGAAGTACACCTGGACATTAAAAGTTCTTTTTTTCCATCCTGATCAAAATCAGCTTGTTCTTCCATTGTACTAATTAATCCGCCCCAGATATATCCTGTTTTATCATTGCATTTTATTTTATACCAGTATGCTGTAATATCATAAATTTCTTCTTTTATATTTGTTTTTTCTAAAATAATTACTTGATCACCAATAACTGCTAATCCAATAACATCTGATTTGATGGATGGTTTTGACCTGATATTAACTCTTTTTTCAAAAATATAATGTTCGCTATTTTCTTTTAACAATAATACTTTTTTGTATTTATCAGATGAATAGATGTTTGCAGTAAAAATAATAATAAGGAAAGTACAGAAAAATGTTTTTTTCATAAAATAATTTCTCCTTTTTTAATTTTTAAAACCAGGTAGTTTTTTTGTAATTTTTATATTTTTCATATTTTCGTTCTAATACTTTTTCTTCTAATGATCTCCATAACAAAATATTTATTATAAAAACAATTGAAATTAAAATTGTAAGAACTGATCCTTTATAAATTGAAAAACCGGTCATCCATAAAATAACTCCATAATACATAGGATGTCTAATTTTTAAATAAATTCCATTTTGTTTAATTTTTCCTTTATCAGAAAATCCTTTAAGTTTTATAACTGAAAGAAAAAAAAGTATTAAACCGGATATTAAAATTAAATACCCGGTATATTTTATCCAATTATTTATTTGAATCTTATAAGGATCAAATTTTGACATATGGATCCATGAGTAAAATAGAACAAACATATTTATTATAATAAATATATAATGAAAATTATTGTCTCCTTTAATCTTACCTTTATATTTTAAAATTTCATAAATAGTTCGTATTAAGTGACAGATAAAGCATATTGATAAAAATATAACATATTTATTATACATATTTTGATATTTAAAAAAAGATAATTTAATAAAGATTATTTATCAATTATTGCACAAACAATTTTATTTTTTCCACTTCCTTTCGCATTGTATAATGCTTTGTCTGTTACTTCTTTTAATTTTTCTAAACTAGTAGCATGTTTTGGGAAATTTCCTATACCTATACTTATTGTTATTTTAACTGTTTTATTTGTTGTATTGCTAATAATTTTTAATTTATCTGTTTCCTTGGATATTAGAGACGCTCTTTTTTTAACTTCATTAATTGATAAATTTGGTAAAATAATAATAAATTCATCTCCACCATATCTTGCTATAACATCATCCTGTCTAAAAAACTTTTTAAAAACAGTTACAACTTCAACAATTACCTGATCTCCGGTTTCTGCTCCATGAACATTATTAATGTCTCTTAATTTATCTAAGTCAATCATTAGTAGATTTATGGATTCTCCATTTCTTTTTGCATTCTCAAATAGATCAGGTAAAGAATTATCTAGAAAACGTCTGTTATAAACTCCTGAAAGATCATCAGTTATAGATCTTTTTCTTGCACCTTCTCCCCATTGAACTATATCTGATAAAAAGACATTTGTATTCAGCAGTCTTTGTTTGGTAATATTTAACATTTTGTGCATTATTTTTATTGCGATTTTTGGAAATGATAAAATTATTTTATAAAAATCATTTTCATGAAGAGACAAAAGCAGACTTTTTTCTTTAGCTAAACATGTTGCTGAGCGCGGGGCTTTATCAAAAATAGACATTTCACCAAAAAAGTCGCCGTCCGAAAAAGCAGCTACTTCATGTTTATTGTTATCTACAGTATTAATTAATGAAGAGATTTTTCCATATTTTACAATATAAAGTTCATTCCCTGGATCTCCCTGATTAAAGAGAATATCTCCTTTATCTACTTTTTTAACATTAAACATTTTAATAAATTTATTAATTTCTTTTTCTGATAGTAATGAAAAAATCTCAATACTTTTTAGGAAATTAGCATTGTTATTTATTTTTTTGTTATTATTATTTTTCAAAAAGAAATCCTTAGATTGTTTTTATATAATTTAAAAACATTATAAAATAAGTATTATTATTAAAATATTAATTTTATATAGATATAATTTTATTTCCTCCGCTATTTCTAGCTTCATACATTTTATCATAAGATAATTTAATTAGGGTAGAATGGTCTTTAGTATGAATTGGATATGTTGCTATTCCCATGCTGAATTTTAGATAAAAATCATTCTCTTTAGTTATTTCTTTGATGTTTTTTTTAATTATTTTATTGTTTAAATTTTTTGCAATTTGAATTGCATCTTTTGGTTTTGAGTTTGGCAGAATAATTGCAAATTCATCTCCTTTGTACCGTATTGGAATATCATTTCTTCTTAAAGAATTTTTTAATAAGTCTGCAATAAATTTTAATGTATTATCTCCGGCTTCATGACCATAAGTATCATTTATTTCTTTAAAATTATCAGGTTTTATCATTACAAAACTTATTGAGTCTTTTGCTTGATCGATAAGAGAAGGGAAATCTTCTTTTAAATAAACAAGATTATATAAGCCTGTAAGTTTGTCTTTTTTTATTTTTTTTCTTAAGTCTTCAATCCATGGAATTCTTTCAGATATTAATTTATTAGCTTTTCTTATTCTTTTTGCAATATTACCGGATAATTCATAGAGAATTTTAGCAAAAATATCCGGATGTTCAAAAATAACATCTTTAAATAATTTTCCTGTTTTTGGAAAAACAAGTAAATTAGTATTTTTTTCTGCAATTGCAGTTGTATTTTCCGGTTCTTTATCAAATAAATCTAGTTCATGAAAACATTCTCCATTAATAAAACATGCAAAATCTTCATTGTTTTTAATTATTTTTACTTCACCTTGATCAATTATAAAAAGGCTGTCTATCATACTTCCTTCAACATATATTTTATCACCTTTTTTATAATTATAACAATCTATATAATTACCTATTGTATTAAGTTCTTTTTCATTTAATTTTGAGAATATATTTGTTTTTTTAATTAAATTAATTTTTTTAATGTTTGAGATATTTATTTTTTCTTTCATTGATTAATTTAATTCTCCAAAATGATAAAATTTTAACAAGTACACATTAAATATATATAAATTTTTGAAGTTTTTCAATGGTTAGAATTAATTTATTAAAATTATTAATTTAATAAAGTTAAGATTAATTTATTAATATAGAAATGATGTGAAAATAAATAGATTATTCAAGAGTTATATATTCTTGAATAATCTATTTAATATTGGTTTATGCTTTTCCAGCGCTTCCTAAAACATTAATGTTTTTATGTTTATACATTTCTGTTAAAGCATCTCTGGCTGGAGTTAAATATTGTCTTGGATCAAAATGAGCCGGATTATCTTTTAAATGTTTTCTAACTGCTGCGGTCATCCATAGTCTGCCGTCAGAGTCAATGTTAACTTTACAAACAGCAGATTTTGCAGCTTTTCTAAGCTGTTCTTCCGGGATTCCTACAGTATCTTTCATATCTCCACCGTTTTCATTTATCATTTTTACAGCTTCAACTGGAACACTTGATGATCCATGAAGGACTATTGGAAATCCAGGGATTTGTTTTTCAATTTCTTCCAGTATATCAAATTTTAATTCAGGTGGAATATAAACGCCATCTGCATTTTTAGTACATTGTTCCGGTTTGAATTTATTAGCGCCATGAGAGGTTCCTATGGATATTGCTAGAGAATCAACGTTAGTTTTACTTACAAAGTCAATAACTTCTTCAGGTTTAGTGTAAGTAGATTTTTCAGCAACAACATGTTCTTCTATTCCTGCTAAAATTCCAAGTTCTCCTTCAACAGTAACATCAAATCCATGAGCATATTCTACAACCTGTTTTGTTAATTTAACATTTTCTTCATAAGACAGATGTGAACCATCAATCATTACAGAAGAAAATCCAGTATCTATACATGATTTTGCAATTTCAAAAGAATCTCCATGATCTAAATGAAGTACTATAGGGATATTTGCACCCATTTCTTTTGCCATTTCTACAGCTCCCTGAGCCATGTATCTGAGCATAGTTTGATTTGCATATTTTCTTGCACCTTTTGATACCTGTAGAATTACCGGAGATTTTGTTTCAACACATGCAGTTATTATTGCTTGTAGCTGTTCCATATTATTAAAGTTATATGCAGGAATTGCATATCCTCCAGCTACAGCTTTTTTAAACATTTCGCGAGTATTTACTAATCCTAATTCTTTATATGATACTGCCATTTTATTCCTTCCTTATTTTTTGTTCTTAAAAAATTTTAATTTATAATGAAGATAACAAAAAAAGTTTTTATTGTCAAAAAGAAAGAAGTGAATTCAGAAATTTCTTACATTACCCTTTCATTAGAAGAATGTAACTAAAATCAAAAATAAACACTAGACTTCGTATGTGCTTTTTTTGATTTTGTTTCATTTTTCTAATGAAAAGCAAGATGTTAGAGCAATTTAACTATTATAAAGGGGGTAATTCAAATGAAATATTAATCGTTTTATTAGAAAATAATATTTTATTTTAAATTTTAATTCTTTGATTATTATTTTTTTAATTAATATTATTTACCATACTTTTTAAAAAAACTTGTAACAACAGTAGCAAATACAATACCAATATTAGCAAATTGTGCATCAGGTGAATCACCTTTTGAAATGGAACCCCATGCATTATGAACTACCTTCATCGTACCTTTAAAAATAATATTTTTAGGTTTACCTGCAGGGTACATTTTTAATGTTGCGTATCCGGTAGCCATTGAAGATGCTCTGTTATAAAAGAGTTTATCATAATTTATTTGTAAAACATATCCGCCTTTTGCTTCGGATAAACTATCTATTCTTTTCATTTCCCACTTACTTCCGGATTTTCTAATCCAGTGGGAAAAGTTTTTTTTGAAGTGTGCTATTAAATCAGCTTTATATTTCTTAGGATCTTTAACAAATTTTTTCCCCTTTATATATTGATCTAATGATTCATCCTTCATCATTGTTTTATAAAAAGTAAAATAAACATATACTGGTTTTGCTTTTTTTAAAATTCCAAGGTTTTTTTGACCATAAGACACAATGATTTTATCTGTATCACTTGCAGGGAGTATTAGTTGTTGTATTAAAATAATAAATAAAAAGGAAAATAAAATTTTATTCATATTTTTTTATATAAAATATAAATTAAAAAGTCAATTGATTATTGCTTTATAATTTTATTTTCAAAATATTTTTCCAAAAGAACTACTTGACAATAATTTTCAAAAATATATATATGTTCATAAACACTATTAATATAATAAATAATTATTAAAGGAGAAATAAATGAGTTTTATTGAGAGTATACAAGCAAGAGAAATACTTGATAGTAGAGGTAATCCTACTATTGAAGTAGATGTGTTGTTAGAGAACGGAGCTATGGGAAGAGCAGCTGTTCCTTCAGGTGCATCAACAGGTGAATTTGAAGCTGTAGAATTAAGAGATGGTGATAAAAGCAGGTATTTAGGCAAAGGAGTAACTACAGCTGTAAAAAATGTTAATGAAATAATTGCACCTAAATTAACAGGATTAGAAATTGTATTTGATGCAAGAGATCAAGTTTTGATAGATAAAACTATGATTGAATTAGATGGAACTGAAAATAAAGGAAAATTAGGAGCAAATGCAATTTTAGGAGTAAGTATTGCAGTTGCTAAAGCTGCAGCTGATTCTTGCGGTCTTCCATTGTTTTCTTATCTTGGCGGGCCATTAGCAAATGTTTTACCTTTACCAATGGCAAATATATTAAACGGCGGTAAACATGCAGATAATATGGTTGATTTTCAGGAATTCATGGTAATGCCGGTTGGCGCTCCTTCAATTAAAGAAGCAGTACGCTATGTAGCTGAAGTATTTCATAATCTCAAATCAATATTAAAATCAAAAGGCAAAAACACAGCTATAGGAGATGAAGGTGGATTTGCACCGGATTTGGAAAATGAAGAAGCATTAGAAGTAATTTTAGAAGCAATTGAAAAAGCTGGTTTTAAAACTGGTATTGATAATGATTTTATGATAGCCTTAGATGTTGCAGCTTCAGAGTTATTTGATGAAGGCGGAAAAAAGGGTTATAAATTTTGGAAATCAAACCCTAGTAAAATTTTTTCTTCTGAAGAAATGATCGATTTTTATAAAAATTGGGTAAATAAATATCCAATAATCTCAATTGAAGACGGACTTGATCAATCGGATTGGTCAGGCTGGAAAAAATTAAATGATGAGCTTGGTAAAAAAATTCAGATTGTTGGTGATGATTTTTATGTAACTAATACTAAAAGATTAGTTAAGGGAATACAGCAAGGATGTTCTAATTCGATTTTAATTAAATTAAATCAAATTGGAACAATTACAGAGACAATAGAAGCTATAAATATGGCTACCCAGGCAGGGTGGACAAGTGTTGTTTCTCATAGATCAGGAGAAACTGAAGATTCTACAATTGCGGATTTTTCTGTTGCTTTAAATACAGGACAGATAAAAACAGGATCAATGTCAAGGTCTGATAGAATTGCTAAATATAATCAATTAATTAGAATAGAAGAGATGCTTGGTAGTTCAGCTAAGTTTTTAGGCAAAAAGAGTTTTTTTAATCTTTATAAATAAGTTTTATTAGTAATGATGCAGATTTAATAATTAATCTGCATCATTTTTGATTTATTAAATTATGAGAGTTTTTATCTTTTTTTTTATTTTATTATTATTAATCCCTGGATGCAAAAAAAAAGAACCAAAAAAAAATAATTGGTTAATTGAACTTCCGCAAACAAAAAATCCAATCGAATTATATCAATGGGCCATTGTTAAATATAAATTTTCACGATTAAGAGAAGAACCCATAGAAGAATCGAAAATCATTAATTATTTGCCTGAAGGTGTTATTATAAATATAATAAAAAAGCAGGATAAATTGACAAAATTCAATAATAAAAAAGGGCATTGGTTTTATATTGATAATGAAGGGGAAAAAGGGTGGATATTTGAATCTTTTATTGAAATTTTCAATAGTTATGATGAAGCATTAAAAAGAAGTGAGGAAATAATATTAGGAAAAGACAATGATAAATAAGGATTTTAATTATGAAAAATAAAATATTGACTTATAAAATCAAAAGGCAGCTTTTGATTGCTTTTATAATTATTTTGTCTGGAATTTTTTTAGAAATCATAATTGCAATTTTATTTAATGTTTTTTAAAATA
This sequence comes from uncultured Spirochaetales bacterium, assembly GCA_964646595.1. Taxonomy (GTDB): domain Bacteria; phylum Spirochaetota; class GWE2-31-10; order GWE2-31-10; family JAFGQB01; genus CAZYID01. The sequence continues at coordinate 13,334 of CAZYID010000052.1, forward strand.
TATGTAAATAAAGAATAAAAGTCTAATAATTATTCATAATATGATTTATGTTTATGATATTGAAAATAAAAATTGAATATTTGGAGCTGTGAAATAATGCCAAAAATTAAGAGCAAGAAAAATAAAGATGTAATATTAGTTGTTGTAGAATCTCCAGCAAAAGCGCAAACAATAAATAAATATTTAGGAACAAAATATAAAGTTGCTTCATCAATGGGACATTTAATTGATCTGCCAAAATCAAGGTTGGGTGTAAATGTTGAAAATAATTTTACACCTGAATATATTACAGTTAGAGGTAAAGGAAAAGTTTTATCAGAATTGAAAAAATATGCTTCTAATTCTTTATCTGTGCTATTGGCAAGTGATAATGACAGAGAGGGAGAAGCAATTGCATTCTTAATAAAAGAAGAATTGTTAAAAAAATTTCCTGAGCTTATTATAAAAAGAATTGTTTTTAATGAAATTACTAAACCTGCAATTTTAGAAGCAGTAAATCATCCCCGTAATATTGAAACTGATATGATAAATGCACAAAGAACCCGAAGGGTTTTAGACAGATTAGTTGGATATAATATTTCTCCTATACTCTGGGAAAAAGTAAAAAGGGGATTATCTGCTGGAAGAGTACAGTCTGTAGCATTAAGAATTATATGTGAAAGAGAAGCAGAAATTGAAAAATTTGTTCGGGACGAATACTGGACATTAGAAGCAGTTTTTTTAAAAGAAAAAAAAGAATTTACAGCTGAACTTTTTAAAATTGGAGAAAAAAAACCTGATTTAAAAGATAAAAAAGAAGTAGATGATTTGATGAATAGACTTGATAGAAAAAATTTTATTATTGATTCTATTCAAAATTCAACAAAGAGTATAAAACCTCAACCGCCTTTTATTACTTCTAAGTTTCAGCAAGCTGCAGCTAATAGATTTGGATTTACATCAAGAAAAAGTATGCAGGTTGCTCAGCAGCTTTATGAAGGAATTAATATTGGAAAAGAAAGAGTTGGTCTTATTACATACATGAGAACTGATTCTACTAGAATAGCTTCCCAGGCTTTAGATGAAGTAAGGGATTATATTAATCAGAAGTATCCGGCCGAATTACCGGAGACAGCAAGAGTTTATTCAAAATCATCAGGCGCTCAGGATGCTCATGAAGCAATTAGACCAACTTCGGTATTAAGAGCTCCAGCAGAAATTAAAGAGTACTTATCAAGTGATCAATTTAAAATTTATTCAATAATATGGGAAAGATTTGTTTCGTCACAGATGTCAAATGCAGAGTATTTAGTTCAAACTATTAATATTAAAAATGATGATGTTATTTTTAGAATAACAAAATCAGATTTAACAAAACCGGGATTTATTGCATGTTTGGACAAATTAAAAACATCTAAGGAAAAAACAACTAAGCTTCCAAAGTTAAAAGAGAATGATAAAGTTGATTTAAAAGAATATATTCCATTGCAGCATTTTACTCAGCCGCCGCCAAGATATACTGATGCTTCAATAGTAAAAATATTAGAAGAAAACGGTATTGGCAGACCGTCAACATATGCTCCTATAATATCAACTTTACAATCCAGGTTTTATGTAACAAGAAAGGCAAGACAATTAGTGCCTACAGTATTAGGGAGATTAGTTAATTCTATTATTGTAGAAGAATTTTCGAATATTGTTAATGTGGATTTTACTGCAAAAATGGAAGAGGATCTGGATCAAATTGCTCAAGGAAATTTAGATGGAGTGAAGTTATTAAATGATTTTTATACTCCCTTTATTGTTAGAGTAAAAGATGTTACAGAAAATTTAGCAGATCATAAAAAAATGTTTGATGAACCAACAGATGAAATTTGTGATAAATGCGGGCGGCCAATGTTAAAAAAATTGGGAAGATATGGTTTTTTTATTGCATGTTCAGGATTCCCGGAATGCAGAAATTCAAAACCAATTCCTCTAGGGGATTGCCCTAAAGACGGATGTGATGGTAAAATTGTTACAAAAAGGAAAAAAACAAAAGGCAGAGAATTCTACGGATGTACAAAATATCCGGACTGTGACTTTGTAACATGGGATAAACCAACAGAATTTAAATGTCCTAAATGCAATAAATTTCTTGTTGAAAAAACCGATAAAGTTCATGGGACTTATAAATTATGTATTGATAAAGATTGCGGGTATAAACAGATAGAAATTTATAGCAATAATTAAGAGCTTAAAATTATTAAAAAAAATGTTGGATGAAATAGAAAAATTTTTAATATTTTTAACAATTCAAAAAGGACTTTCTTCAAACAGTATCATATCATATAGAAAAGATTTAATAAAATTTATCGAATACCTGGATAAAGAATCATTAAAAATTGATGGTTTAAAACGATATGAATTCAGAGGTTTTTTAGCTGATTTAAATAGAGAGAAATTAAGCACAGCAACAATTAACAGGGTTTTAGCTGCAGTAAAAGGATTTATAAAATATAAAATTCGTTATAACTATAAAGACAGTGCAGGTATTTTGGAAATAGAATCTCAAAAGACTTCTCGTTACCTGCCAACATTTCTTTTTGACGATGAAATTAAAAAATTAATTGAATTTGAATGCAAATCAAACGCAGATTATAGGGACAGAGCTATTTTTGAATTAATTATTTCTACCGGTATTAGGATAAATGAATTGATAAATTTAAATGTTTCACATTTTGATAATGATAACTATGAATTAAGAATTCTTGGTAAAGGGAATAAAGAAAGAATTGTTTTATATGGAAATAAATGCAAAAAATATTTAACTGAATATCTTAAAATAAGGGCTAAATTTTCCCCTGAACAAAACGAAAATGCTTTGTTTTTAAATAAAAACGGTAAAAGAATAACTGACAGAGGAGTTAGATATATTTTAAAAAAAAGAACAGATCAAATTGCTTTGAAAAAAAAGATTTCTCCTCATTCATTAAGACATTCTTTTGCAACTTTAATGGTTAAAAATGGAGCAGATATACGCACAGTACAGATTTTACTCGGACATTCAAGTCTTTCAACAACACAGATTTATACACACCTGGGACTTGATGAGTTAAAGGACATACATTATAAATATCATCCTCATGGTAAAAAAAATAAATAAATTTATTAAAAATTTTTAAATTCTTTAATAAATTTTAATTATATGTTAAAATTTTTTAATATTTTAATTTTTGAAGTTTAATTATTAAAATATTTTTTCAAGGATGTTTTTTAATGCAGGAATACAATGATAATATTAGTAAATATAGCGGCAGATTTTCTGAAATTATAAACTTAAGCACAGAACTTAATATTATTCAGGATTATGATATACTATTAGAAAAGATATTATCTCATGCCAGGAAAATTGTAAATGCAGATGCAGGCACAATTTATATTAAAGATGATAAAGAATTGATTTTTAGTCATACTCAAAACCAGACACTTCAAGACAGACTGCCTCCGGGAAGAAAACTGATATATAATTTTTTTAGAATTCCAATTAATAAAAAATCTATTTCAGGTTATGCTGCATTAACCGGTGAAGTTGTAAATATTTCAGATGTTTATCACTTGCCTAAAAAAGTACCTTATACATTTAATTCTAAATACGATAAAATTTCTTCTTATCTAACAAAATCTGTGCTTGCAGTTCCTTTAAAAAAAAGTATTAAAGAAATTGCCGGAGTACTCCAGATAATTAATGCAAAAGATAAAAAAGGTAATATTGTTCCATTTGCAAAAGAAGATGAACCTTTTATAATTCATTTTGCAAACACTGCCAGTTTAATTTTAGAACGTGCGCAAATGACAAGAGCTTTATTAATGAGAATGATAGAGATGGCAGAGCTTCATGATCCAAAAGAAAC
>CAZYID010000053.1:0-11303 GCA_964646595.1 uncultured Spirochaetales bacterium
AAATTTTTGATTTATTAAGAATTTTAGATACTGGGATTTCAGAATTAGTGATCATTCTATTAAGAATTATTTTTTCTTCTTCTTTACTTGGATAAGTAATATTTATTTTTAACATAAATCTGTCAATTTGAGCTTCAGGAAGATTATAGGTTCCTTCCTGTTCAATAGGATTTTGAGTAGCCATTACTAAAAAAGGATCAGGTAACTGATAAGTATTATCACCAATAGTAACTTGTTTTTCCTGCATAGCTTCTAATAGAGCAGATTGTACTTTTGCAGGAGCTCTATTTATTTCATCAGCAAGAATCAAATTGCTGAAAATAGGACCTTTCTTAGGTTCAAATTTACTTTCTTTTTGATTATAAATTAGTGTTCCAATAATATCAGACGGCAGCAGATCTGGAGTAAATTGAATTCTTTTAAATTCAAGATTTAAAACATCAGAAAGTGTTTTTATAGTTAATGTTTTTGCAAGTCCCGGAACACCTTCAATTAAAATGTGTCCATTACAGATCAATCCTGTTAATAATGCCTGCAGCATTTTTTCCTGACCGACTATTCTTTTTTGCATTTCAGAAAATAATGACTCGATTACCGGGATTTCTTTTTCAACTTTTTCATGAATTTCTTTTACCTGTAAATCCATTCTTTTTACTCCGTTAAAAATTATTTAAAAATAAAGAAGTGTTTATAACTTTTGTTGATTAATTATAAATAATTTATAGCATTAAATTGTATTATAAAAGGTATTTACATTATTTTTACACTGAAAATAATAAAAAAAAAATAAAGCATTTTAAAATTTTTATACATTATATATGTAAAGATTTATTAGAGATAAAGAATTGTCTGTCTTTACAAAGGCTTTAAGCCCAAAGCAATCTATAGTTATTTTAATAAAATTACAAAATTAACTAGGAGTAAAAAATGAAAAAAATATTTATATTTTTTGTTTTGATAATAATAATTACCTGTCAACAGGAACCAACTATAATTAAAAAAGAAGTATCTATAAATGATATTAATTTATCATTATCAATTAGTGAACAATCTGAAGAAATTCAACTTTATCATATTTATTTGAAGCATATTTCAGATAATAAAAAATCATTTGCGATAAATTGTTTTGATTTAACTGCTGATTTAAATATTTCATTATTCCCAGGAGTTTATAATTTGTATTCTTATGGATTAGTAAATAAAACAGAAACAACAAAAAAAGTATTTTCATATTCAAATATTGAAAAAATTAAACTTTTTGAAGATAAAAAAACAGAATTATTTTTTAAAATTCTTACTCCTGATGTTTTAATTGAATATGATAATATTAATAATAAAGTTGTTTTAAAGGTTTTTATGAATGAATTGTATAGTATTTTTACAGTATCATCTATTTCAATAAAACAGGGTATAGATAGAGTCAGGAGTCTTGATTTTATTAAACAAGACAATATTTATTTAGCAGAAGTTCCTTTATTTGAAAATGGTGAATGGTTTTTAAATATCAGTTATTCTTTATTATCAAGTAAAAAAAATAAAAGTATTTTGGATAAAGATAGTATAAAAATAAGCACAAGTTATTTTTCAAATATTTTTTTAGGAGAATTTTATTTTTTATAAAATAATAATTTTTTTGCCGGATAACTGACTGTTTAGTTTCTGTGAAATTTCGTTTTTTTCCCAATTTATAAGTTCTGAATTTAAGCTTTTAACAGGATTATTATTTAGATAGAAAAATTTTAAATTCATTGTTTTAATTTCAACAGGTATGTACTGAATATTATTGTTTTTCATTGATAATTCATATAAATTATTTCGTAAATTATAAATTGCAGTAGGAAATTCATAAAAAGAATTGTCATCAAGATAAAGTTTTTTAAGGTTAATTAATTTTACAATGCTTAAAGGTATTTTACTAATATTATTGCCATTTAACCATAAGTTTTCAAGAGACTTTATTTCAATTATTTCAGGGATTATAAAATTTAAATTGTTTCTTGATAAATTAAGATTTTTTAATGAATACAATTTATTCATTTCTTCAGGAAGAACTCTAATATTGTTATCTTCAAGATTTAATGTGTTTAAAGCAACGCATAAAAAAAGTTTATTTGAAAGAGATGATATTTGATTTTTTCCTGCCTTTAGTATTACAATTAGATTAGTGTAAATTGAATCAGGGATATATTGTAATTCATTATTTTCAATATTTAAATATGATAGATTTAATAGATGAATGCCTTCTATAGTAGAAATATTATTATGAGAAATATCAAGGTATTTTAAGTTTTGTAATTTGTTAATATTTAAATTGATTGTTGTTAAATTATTGTTTGAAATATTTAGTTTTTTTAAAATTGTTAAACTTTTAATTTTGTCAGGTATTATTTCTAATTTATTATAATTTAAATTTATTTCTTTTAAAGTATATAAATCAAAAATTACATCTGGTATTATTTCTAATTTATTATTTGATAGATCAATTTTTTTTAATTTTTTTAAATTATTTAAAAAATCAGGAATATTTTTTAAGTTATTATTTTTAATACTTAATGTTTCAAGATTTTTCATTTCCACGATTATTGGTGGAATTTCATTTAAATTAAGATTATCAAAAGAAATTTTTTTAATATTTAACAAGCTATTTGTAGTAATTATTTTAAAAGGTGAATTTATATTTTTTTTAACAATTTTTCTAACTTCCTTATTTATAATATTATATTTACAATTAGCCATTAAAAGAAAAATTAATATCATATAAGAAACAGTTATAATTTTTGATAATTTCATATTAGATAATCCTGATTTTTTTTAATATTAAAAATGGAAATAACATAAATATTATATTAAATCTAGTTTTTTTATTAAAAATAACATGATATAAGGTTTAGAAAAATTAAACTTTGTTGAAAAATCTTTTGTATTTATGATATATGTAATTTTTGTAATATACTGATTTATATCTTTTTCCATTTTGTCTAATTCGACCTTAAACCATTTTTTTGTTTTTTCCGGTAAAAGATTTAAAGATTTATTTAATTTATTTTTTATATCTTTTTTTAAATTTTGAACTAATTTGTAATTTAGTAAGGATTTTAAAAATAGTATTTGTTGACTATTATTATATGAAACAAATTTACTTGTAAATTTTAAAATATATTTATTAAGATTTGAGGATACATAGTTAATATCTTCATTTAAATCATTAATAAATTTCTGATATCTTTCATTTAAATATTGATCTGCTGTTATATCCTGTATAAAAATATTATCTTCTCTTTGTTTTATATTTTCATTTTTTAATCTATCGAGAATTTCTTTTACAAATTTCTCATCCTGTCCTGGAATTACTTGATCTTCAGAATCTTTATAATTATTTAAAAATTTTTCTGATTCTTCTTGGTTTTGTATTGAAAATAATTTACAGGCTTCAATAATACCCATTATTAAATAAGATATTCTTTTATCATTTGAATGTTGTTGAATAAATTCCATTAAAATAAAATTCATAGCTTTTATAGTTGTTTTATTATAAAAATCTAACTTATCTTCCAAAGACGGATAAACTATTGAAGTATAAACCATTACCCATTGCAGATAGTTTGAAATAAGATCTGATTGACCTAAATTTTTTTTAGGTGCATTTTTATGGAGTTCATCTAATACGTTCAATTGATTTAAAATTGGTTCAATTAATGTAGTGTCTACATTTTGATTTTCATTGTTGTTCATTTTTTTTAATTCATTATTAATAAAAGATAAATCAGCAGAATAATTATAACAAACTCGATTTATTGATAAAATCCACAAAGCAACTTTTTTATTATTTTCTTCAAAACGAATGAATTCACCTAATAATTCATGAATTAATAACAGTTCAATATTATTAAATTTTGAAATATTAACTTTTTTACTAAACCAATAAGCAGAAAATTTATCAATGATATTATAAAAATGAATTAGCTCTTCTTTGCTAATATTAAAATAATCTAAAGCATTTAAAATAGGTTTAATAATACTTCTGTCTTCCATAAATTTCACCTTTTTATAATTAAGATTTATTTTAAAGACCAACAGCTTCCCGAACTTCTTTAATTGTGTTTGAAGCAACTTCTTTTGCTTTTTCTGAACCTTTTTTTAGTACAGATTCAACATAGTCTAAATTATTACATAACTCATTGTATTTTTTTCTTGCATCAGTGAAATATTCTAAAAACTTTGAGAGTAATTCTTTTTTCGCATCACCGTAACCATATCCGCCTTTTAAATATTTATTTTTCATTATATCAATTTCATCCATATTAGCAAATAATTTATATAAAGCAAATACATTACATTTATCAGGATTTTTAGGCGCTTCCAATGGAGTAGTATCAGTAACTATTTTCATTATTTGTTTTTTTATTGTTTTTTCGTCTTCAAATAATGAAATATAATTATTATATGATTTACTCATTTTTTCACCGTCTATACCGGGTACTACTGCTGTAGAATCTTGTATTCTTACATCCGGAATCTTTAATATGTTGCCAAACGTATTATTAAATTTTATAGCAATATCACGAGCAACTTCAACATGTTGTTTTTGATCTTTACCTACAGGTACTATATCTGATTTATAAATAAGAATATCTGAAGCCATAAGAACAGGGTAGGCGAATAAACCATGATCTGGAGCAATCCCTTTTGCTGTTTTATCTTTATAAGAATGACATCTTTCTAAAAGACCCATTGGTGTAATTGTCGAAAGTATCCATGTTAATTCGCAAACTTCCGGAATATCAGATTGTTTAAAAAGATTTACTTTATCCGGATCAAGTCCAATTGCTAAATAATGCATTGCAACATTTATTGAATTATTTTTTAATTCATTTTTATCTTTAATTGTAGTCATTGCATGATAATTTGCAATAAAGATGAATGATTCGTTTTCTTCCTGGAGTTCAAGATATTGTTTCATTGCTCCAAAATAATTTCCAATATGAAGCATGCCCGATGGTTGAATGCCTGATAATATTCTTTTTTTTACCACAAATTGATCCTTTTTCTACATTTAATGTTTAAAATAAAAACCACAGAGACACAAAGGTCACAGAGTTTATATGAAAAATTATTCTCTGTGATCTCTGAGCCTCTGTGGCTATTTTGTTTAAAAGTTAAAAATTATATTTCAGATAATTTTTTATAATAATCATGTTTAAGTTGTTTAAACTTTATAGCCTTTTCAAATAAAGTGTCTGCTACTTCTGGAAATTGCTGTTTTAATACCTTATATCTTGTTTCATTCATTAAAAAGTCCATCATATTTTCTGTTGGATCTTTTGTTTCATATACAAAAGGATTTTTACCTTCTACAGCTAATTGTGGATTATATCTGTACAACGGCCAATAACCGGATTGAACTGCTTTTTTCTCCTCATCAATAGAATAAGTCATATTTATACCATGAGCAATACATGGTGCATAAGCGATAACTAAAGAAGGCCCATCATAACTTTCTGCCTCAATTAAAGCTTTAATTGCTTGAGTCATATTAGCGCCTAGACTGATTGATGCAACATAAATATATCCATAACTCATACTTATTAATCCAAGGTCTTTTTTTCCTGTTTTTTTTCCGCTTGCAGCAAATTTTGCAACAGAAGCTAAAGGAGTTGCTTTTGATGCCTGACCACCTGTGTTAGAATAAACTTCTGTATCAAGAACTAAAATATTTATATTCTTATTACTTGCTAATACATGATCAAGTCCACCATAGCCAATATCATATGCCCATCCGTCTCCGCCAAATGCCCAGATAGATTTATCAACAATATTATTTTGTAATTCAATAACTTTCTTAACTACTGCTTGATCTTCACCTGAAGTTGATTTTACTGCTGCAGGTAAAAGGTCTTTAACATTTTGAGCTGCTTTTTGAGCTTCTTCCTCTTTACTATCCCATAATTCTATTGATTTTTTTAAAGCTGTTTTTAATTCACCGGAAATATTTAGTTTTAATAATTTTTCAATATTGTATTTAAGCTGTTTTCTATTTGCTTCAACAGCTAATCTCATTCCAAAGCCATATTCTGCATTATCTTCAAATAATGAGTTTGCCCAAACAGGTCCTTTACCTTCTTTTGAAACACAGTAAGGAGTTGTTGGAAATGTTCCTCCGTAAATACTTGAACAACCTGTTGCATTGGCAATTATCATTCTTTCACCAAAAAGTTGTGTAGCTAATTTAACATAAGGAGTTTCACCGCAACCGGCACATGCTCCAGAGAATTCAAATAAAGGTTTTTTAAATTGTGTACCTTTAATTGAAGCTAAATTTGTACCATCTAAAATATTATCAGGTAAATTATCGAAGAATTCTGCGTTTTTAGTTTCTCCTGCTTCTCTTTCTTTATCTATATTACTAAACTTTAAAGCCTTCTCTTTAGCAGGGCAGGTTAGTATACAAACACCACAACCTGTACAGTCTTCAATATAAACTTGAATTTTATAATCAAGATCTTTTTCATTTTTTGTTTTTGATTTAACAGTTTTAAATGAATCAGGAGCATTTTTTAATTCTTTAGGTTCAATTTGTTTTGCTCTGATTACACCATGAGGACAAACTAAAGAACATTGATTACATTGAATACAGTTTTCACTTATCCAGTGAGGTACATGAGGTGCAACTCCTCTTTTTTCTAATTTAGTTGTTGCAGTTGGTACTGCTCCATCCAATGGCATTTGAGAAACAGGGATTTGATCGCCTTTAAGATGCATTATTTTTTCAACAACATTTTTTGCATAAGAAGATGCACTGTCCTGTATTAATTTTTTAGGTTGATGTGATTTCTTTATTTCATTTACATTAGCAGGTACTTTAATTTCTTTTAATGCTGCGCTTGTTTTGTCAACACATTCCCAGTTCATTTTAACAATTTTTTCACCTTTTTTCTCAAATGATTTTTTAATTGCATTTTTGATTAATTCAATTGCTTTTTTTTCCTCTAAAACACCGGAAATCTTGAAAAATGCTGTCTGCATTACTGTATTAATTCTATAACCAAGACCAACTTCTTCAGCAATTTTTAATGCATTAATATTATAAAATTTTATTTTTTTATTTATTATTGTTTCTTGCATATCACGTGTAAGATGATCAAAAGCGTCTTCATTGCTCCATTCAGAGTTTAATAAAAATGTTCCGCCTTCTTTTATTTCTTTTAATACATCATATCTTCCAATAAAAGCTGGATTATGTAATGCTATAAAATCAGCTTGAGTAATTAAATAAGTTGACTGAATTTTACTTTTTCCAAATCTTAGATAAGAAATTGTAATACCGCCTGATTTTTTTGAGTCATAAACAAAGTGACCCTGAGCATTCATATCAGTGTTATCGCCAATAATTTTAATTGAATTCTTATTCGCTCCAACAGTTCCATCAGAGCCAAGACCCCAGAAAATACATCTTACGATATCATCCGGTTCTGTAACAATATCTTCTTTAATTGGTATTGATTTATTTGTAACATCATCAATAATACCAACAGTAAAGTTATGAAAACATTCACCGTCTAAGTGATCAAATACTGCTTTTACCATTGATGGATTAAATTCTTTTGAACTTAATCCATATCGTCCGCCTACAATTTTTATATTTTTACCATTTAAAGCTGTAACAACATCCATGTAAAGAGGTTCACCAATTGAACCTGGTTCTTTAGTTCTGTCTAATACAGCAATTTTTTTTACACTCTTTGGTATAATATCAATAAATGCTTCAACAGAAAAAGGTCTGTATAATCTTATTTTTACAAGACCAAGTTTTTCACCTTTTTTGTTTAAATAATTTATTGTTTCTTCAGCAGTTTCACATCCGGAACCCATTGCAATAATTATTTTTTCTGCATTAGGATCTCCAACATAATCAAAAAGTTTATATTTTCTGCCGATTTTTTTACCAACTATGTCCATATATTTTTGAACTATACCTGGTGTTGCATCATAATATTTATTTACAGTTTCTCTGCCTTGAAAATATACATCAGGGTTTTGAGCTCCAACTTTTAACATTGGATTATCCGGAGTTAATGCACGTTTTCTGAAATCTTCAATGTATTTCATATCAATCATTGATGCAAGAGTTTCATAATCAATCATATCAACTTTTTGTACTTCATTTGATGTTCTGAATCCATCAAAGAAATTTACAAAAGGTACTTTTGATTCTAATGTTGCTAAATGACAAACAATGGCAAGATCCATTACTTCTTGAGGACTGTTACCTGCTACTAATGCAAAACCAGTGTTCCTTGTTGACATTACATCAGAATGATCACCAAAAATAGATAATGACTGGCAAGCTAAAGATCTTGCTGAAACATGAAATACAGTTGGCAGCATTTCGCCGGCTATTTTATGCATATTTGGGATCATTAATAAAAGCCCCTGAGATGCAGTATAAGTAGTTGTTAATGCTCCTGCTGAAAGTGAACCATGAACTGCTCCAGCAGCACCTGCTTCAGATTGCATTTCTATAACATCTAATTCTTGCCCAAAAATATTTTTTCTTCCGTATGCTGCCCATTCGTCAGCAAGCTCTCCCATTGTAGATGAGGGAGTTATTGGGTAAATCGCTGCAACTTCACTAAATGCATAAGCAACATGTGATGCCGCAGTATTCCCATCAATTGTTTTTTTAATGCCCATATATTTCTCCTTGTGTAATAATAAAATAATATCTATCAAGAAATTGATTTGTTAAAATAAAACTTTTTGCTACCATTAACAATTAAAGGTTAATTTATGTGCAAAGTATTTTTAATTAAGAAGCTTTATAGTAAAATCGAAAATCTTGTTTAATAAAATTGAAATAATTTTGAGTATTATTATAATAATATAAATCTTGAATATATACAAAAGAAATTTACTAAAATTTATTTAAATTTACTAAAATTTTAAATAAATATTGAAGATTTGTCATTTATTTTTAAAATTTTATTTCACTTAAGTTTATTGGTTTACCAAAGTTTTTTTCATTATTTTTAAAGTGTCTAATATAAAATAAGGCAGGGCCAAAATTAGCATCATTTTCTAAAAAATAACTTATAAATCTTTTAAATGAATTAATATCATTATTTTCATATGCATTTGCCATTAATTTAAATCTTTCTTTGTGTTGTTTTTTTGTTTCAAAAAAATAAAAAATTTTATATAATTCATTTTGTTCTTTAAAGTTAAATTCTCCTAAATATTGTAAATCATATACATCATTTAATAAATTTTTTGTTTCTTCTCCAATTAAAATACTGGTTTCAAAAATTTTATTTGTGTCTTTTATAATTTCAGTGAAATTAATACAATCACCAACAGCAATATAATCATTATTGCTTTTTAATGCATTAAGCCCCCCAATTGTTATTTCTCCTGAATTAATACCAATTTGTAAATCAATTCCATATGTTTTATGTAATTCTTTACAGGAATGATAACATTCAAATGCAGATTTTACAGCCATATCAGCATGATCATCTATTTTAATTGGAGCCCCAAATAGAGCTGTTATGCCGTTTTCTGATATATTATTAATTATTCCATTATTATTTTTTATTATTTCTGCAAAATTGTCATAATATATATTTAATGTTTCAATGACTTTCTCAGCAGAGTTGTTTTTTGAGTATGTTGAAAAGTTAACAATTTCAATAAACAATACTGAAGCTGTAAGCTGTTCACCTTTTGTTGATGATAATTTGCTTTTTTTTATTTTTTTAATTTTTATCTTTTTTTTATTTGATTGTTTAGGTTCAAAAGATACAGCCGATGCTTTTTTATTTTTAACTTTATTATTACCAATAGCAACGTTATAAAGAATTTCTTCAAAAAAATTAGCTAATAAAGCAAATATTATTATAAATAATATTGTATTTGAAATCATGTTTAGATAATAAAAAATAAGAAAATGAGATAAAAATAATAAAATAATAATTGTAAAATAAATTACAATGAATTTTGTTTTTGATTTAAGATTTAGTCCTAAAAGTATTAATAAAAAAATGAAAATAAAATATATTGGTAATTCAAAGTAATAAGGTAAATCTTTAATCCACTCGTTATTTTTTAAATTTAAATATGCTGTAGCATGGATTTCAACTTCAGGGTATTTATTGTGATATGAATAAGGAGAATTTTTTGTATATAATAATCCATTTGCAGTAATGCCTATAAATACAATTTTATCCTTAAATGTATCTTGAGGTATTTCTAATGGAATTCCGGTTTTTTTATTTATATAATCTGTATAGACTGATGAAAAAGAAATACTTTTAAAAGGTTTTTTATTATCTTTTTGAACATACCAGTTTATTTTAAAATTTCCATTTTTATTTAATTGAAGTGAATCAGGAAACTTATTATCAATTGTAAATAAATATGCTGCAGCAGCCAATGAGGGATAATTTTTATTTTTTATTTTTACAAAAGGAATATAATTTCTAGTTGAATTATCAATATCTGTTTTTAAAGTATTAAACCCTAATTTATCATTACCAATTGTATAAGGTTCACATGGAGGAATTATTGACTTATATTCTTTAACATTTTTAAAATTACTATAATTTGCTGCTTTTAAAGTATCAAGAATTGTATCATTTTCAGAATCCATATTAATTTCAAAAGGGATTATTATTTTATTAGTATTAAAAATTACATTATAAAATCTATTGTCATTTATTTCTCCATAACCGGGCGCGCCATAATGATCCATATCAGGTGCAGCGAAATTAATGTCAAAAATAATTGCTTTTGCGCCTTCATCAATTAAATGACTGCTGACATAACCATAAATTTCTCTGGGCCAGGGCCATTTAATTATTCTTTTTTCTAAAAAGTCGTTTATTGATGTTTCATCAATATTAACAAAAAAAACATCATCAATTGGTTTATTATTATAATTAAAATGTTTATTTCTTAATAAAATAACAGAATCAATAATTGAATTCTGTAGAATAATAAGAGGTTTAGTTTGTAAAATTAAAAAACATAAAATAAAACTTATTACAGAAATAAATAGTGCAGAAATAATTTTACCGATATTATTTATTTTTAATTTCAAATTCTTTTCCCCATTATTTAATAAAAATTTATTTAGATTATTTTAAACTTAGATATTTTTTTGCTTGAATAATTTGTGATTTAACAGAATTTATTCCTGTACCACCGTTTAATTCTCGTCTTTTTAAGAAAAGATTTATATTTGACCAGTCATTTGTAATTCCTATAAAGTTTTCATTGTATTTAATTAACATTGTTTCTGTTAATGA
>CAZYID010000053.1:11313-17081 GCA_964646595.1 uncultured Spirochaetales bacterium
TACTTTATGGTTGACTGAAACAGAGGCGGCCGCTAAAGAATACGGTGATGTCACAGAAGTATCCGCCGGAAAAATTCTAGCAAGAGATAATTATGGCGGTGTATTAGTACAAAAAACTGATACTAAAGAATTTGTTAATGAAGTAAGAAAAATTTGATTTTCAATACAATCTAAAACAATTTTTCCAACTATTGTATGAGCTTCTCTAAATGGTACTTTTTTTAAAGTTAAATAATCAGCAAGTTCTGTGGCAAATGATAAAGGATCAATTGATTTTTTCATTTTTACTTTATTAATTTTTATATTGTCAATTAAAATTTTATTTACTTTTAGGATATCTTTAATTGTATCTATAGTGTCAAATAATCTCTCTTTATCTTCCTGCAGATCTTTATTGTATGTTGAGGGCAGTGATTTAAGAACAGTAAATAGTGCAACAAAGTTTCCAATAATTCTACCTGATTTTGCTCTTGTCAGTTCTAAAGAATCAGGATTTTTTTTATTTGGCATTATAGAAGATCCGGTAGTTACTTTATCACTTAATTCAAAAAAATTAAAATGTTCTGATGAAAATAAAATAAAATCCTCAGCATATCTGGATAAAGTAATAGATAATATTGAAATATTTGAAAGAAATTCCAGAATAAAGTCTCTGGATAAAACGCCATCCATAGAATTTTCACTTATTTTTAAAAAACCTAATTGTTTTTTTATTTTATTTCTGTTTAAATTAAAAGTAGATCCTGCAAGTGCTGCGCTTCCTAAAGGGAGAATGGAAATTCTTTTAATAGAATCTTTAAGTCTTGAATAATCTCTTTCAAATGAAAAAAATAAAGACATAATATAATGTGAAAATAAAACCGGCTGAGCCTGTCTTAAATGTGTATAACCCGGCATTATTGCATCTATGTTTTTTTCTGCTATTTTAATTAATGATTTTAAGAAGCTTTTTAATAATGATAATACTTCATTAACCTGTTCAATTAAATACATTCTAACATCTGTTGCAACCTGGTCATTTCTACTTTTTCCAGAATGAATTTTTTTTGCAGCATCTCCGATTTTTTTAGTTAATAATGATTCGATTCCCATATGAATATCTTCAATTTTTTCAGAAAATAATGATAATCCTTTATTTGTAATCTCAATTTCAATTTGTTCAAGACCTTTTTGAATTAATTTTAATTCATTTTTATTAATTATTCCTAAATTGCATAATTCTTCTGAGTAAACTTTATTTAATAATATATCCTGTTTGTAAAGACGGATATCAAATGATATTGATTGCTGCATTTTTTCAAAAATGGGATCATTTTCTACTTTAAATCTTCCGGACCAGGATTTTTTATTTTCCATTTTTTATTCCTTATGGATTTTAGATTCTATACCGACTTGCAGTCCATATAAATTAATAAAACCAGTTGCATCATTATGACTATATAATTCTCCTGTTGCAAAAGAAGCAAGATCTTCATTATATAAAGAATATTTTGAATCTCTACCGGAAATTATAATATTCCCTTTATATAATACTAATTTAATACTTCCGGTTGAGAATTTCATTATTTCTTTAATAAATTTTTCTAATGAATTTCTTGTGTGAGTAAAATATTTACCATTATAAACTAAATCTGCATATGTGTTTGAAATATTATTTAATATCCTAAGAGAATCTTTATCAAGAGTAATCATTCTTAATTCTTGTAAAGCTGCATATAAGATTGTTCCTCCCGGTGTTTCATATACTCCGTGACTTTTCATACCAACAAGTCTATTTTCAACAATATCTGCTCTTCCAATGCCATTCTCCATACCAAGTTTGTTTAAAAATGTTAACAAAGTTTGACCATCCATTTTTTTGTCATTTACAGATATTGGAATTCCATGTTCAAAATCAATTTTTATTTCGGTTTCTTTATCAGGAGAATTTTGAGGTGATTTTGATAAAATAAACATTTCTTCATTTGGACGGTTATTTAAATTTTCAAGTTCTCCGCCTTCATGACTTATATGCCATATATTTCTGTCTCTTGAGTAAAGTTTTGTTTCTGAAATATGTCCTAAATCAATGTTATTTTTTTTTGCATAATTTATTGCGTCTTCTCTTGATTTTATATCCCAAATTCTCCATGGAGCTATTACTTTAAGATGAGGAGACAGAGCTTTATAAGTTAACTCAAATCTAACCTGGTCATTACCTTTACCTGTACAGCCGTGAGATAAAGCATCACATCCTTCCTGGAGCGCAATATCAACTTGTGTTTTTGCCTGTAAAGGGCGGGCAATTGAAGTGCCGAGCATATATTTACCTTCGTAAAGTGCTCCTGACATTGCCATAGGAAATATATAATTCTCAACAAATTCTTTTATAATATTAACACAAAAGAATTTAGATGCTCCTGATTTTAGTGCACGTTCTTCAAGACCGTCCAGTTCTTCTTCCTGTCCTACGTCTGTACATATTGCAATAACTTCTGCATTATATTTTTCTTTTAACCAGTGAATTATTATAGAAGTATCAAGTCCGCCTGAATAAGCGAGTGCAATTTTATTTATCTTTTCCATGATGTTTATTCTCCTAAATTCAATAAACCAAATAAAATAATAATAAAAAGCGAATTTATAATAAAATCATATATTTATCAATCGCAATTTATAATAAATTAAAAAAATATGAAATAAATAATAAATAAATTTTATAATTAATATTTAAAAATATAATTTATTTACATTTTGTATAGTATTTAATAAAATTATTATATCAGTTAAAGTTAATAATTACAATATAAGGAGTGTCTATATGCCTTTAGATATTTTTGAGCTTGTTTCTGAACTTGAAATTCATATTGCTGAGTTATATGGGAAAATGAAAATAATTTCCAGGTTTAGAGATTATTTTGATACATTTCGATTAATGGAAGAAATATCATTTGATCATAGTGAAAAAATAAAAGATTTAATGAAAAAATATACTGTTGCAGCATTTGATAGAATTTCTGTTATTAAAATACATGACAAAATAAAAAATAAATTATGGGAAAATGTTATAGATAGTAATGATGAAAAATCTATTATAAAAAAAATGAGTGAATCTGAAGAAAGTGTAGGCAAATTATATTATGCGATTGCTGCATATTATAAAAAATTATCAGAATATTATATTAATATTTCAAAAGAGATGGAAATAATTGCAGGTGAAGAATTTGATCATAAGGAGTTGTTATTAAAATTGATACAATAAAAGAATTTAATTTTTTTTGTTTGTTTCAGTATCAAGTACACCATATTTTTTTATTAAATCTTTAATCCAATTATAAATTAAGCTTGTTAAATATGTTGCATAATCTTCTCTTATCATTTTACTATTATTAATATCATACGTTATACCTATTTCCATACTATCTTTATTAACTCTGGAAACAAAAGCATTGGAAATTTTTATAATAGATTGTTTTATGCTTATTTTTAATTCTAAAAAATCTTTAAGATTAATTTTATCAAAATCTTCAATATTTGAAATATATATTCCCATGCCATTTAAACTTAGATCTTTTATAAATCCATTTATTACAACAGCGTTATTTTTTTTATTTCTTATAAGCAAATTATATTTCATAGGAGCAAGATTTAATCTAAGAAATGATCTTTTAATTTTAAGATTATTTGAAAAAAATGGATGTATTAGAGCAGATATTATATTTATAGCAATACGTTTATCGTTTAAATTTTTTTCTAAATAAATTAGACCATGATTTTTAAATAATTTTGATAATTTATTATCTATGTGAGTCGTATGAACAAGATTATTTTGAAAATTAAATTCTTTTATAATTCCAATGAATTTTTCTGAAAAAACATATTTATTTTCTTCAGGTATTTTATTTTTATATAAAATATTGTCGTAATTATAAAAAAAAGCTGTAAGTTCATTTATTTTATCTTTGATATTAAACATTGATTCTAAATCACTTTCATAATTAATTAATAGAACATCTTTTTTTAATAATTCAATTTTTTCATAATCAGTAATTGTTACAGGCATTTCAAACCAGTAAATTGTTTTAGGTGATATTAAAATTTCGCCGTTATCAAATTGCATTATTTATCCATGAATTAAAATTTATTTTTTAATTATATTCTTTTTTAATAAAAAAATAAAATATTTATTCTAATAAATATTTTATTTTAATTATTTATTTTACAATTAATTAACATGTTATTGACAGGTTAAATTGATAAATACACTAAATTTCTGTTAAAAATAATAATATTCAATAATTAATTTGTACCTAAATTGTTATTATAAAATGAATTAGATTATACATAATTATTTTAATTTATTTTTTTTGTTGAATTTTTATTAAAAATGTTTATTTGCGATATATTAACAAGTTATTAACAGACAAAAATGTATTTTTTTTTAAAATTTATTTATATAGTACTAAAGTACAATATATTTAATAAATAAAATTAATTGACACCTTCATGAATGTTTTATAAAATTAAAAAGTAATAATAATTAATAAACGGTAATTCATAATGAAAAATAAAATATGTGTTCTTGGTGCAGGTTCATGGGGAACTACTTTAAGTATATTGTTATCAAAAGAATACGATATCAATTTATGGGAATTTGATAAAAAAGCTTCAATTCAATTAATAAATGATAGAGAAAATAAATTATTTCTACCAGGTGTTAAATTTCCTGATAATATTAAAGTAACTAATGATTTTAAAGAAGCTGTTAAAGATACTTTTTTAATTATTTTTGCTGTTCCATCATTTGCATTGAGAACTCTTTGCGAAAATGTTAAAAATTATATTAATAAAAAACAATTACTTGTTACAGTTATTAAAGGGATTGAAGATAAAACTTTTTTTAGAATGTCGCAAATTATTGATAAAGTAATACCAGAAAAAAAAGGTGTTGTTGCATTATCCGGTCCTACACATGCAGAAGAAGTTAGTAAAAAGATTCCAACTGCAATAGTTGCTGCCTGTGAAAATATAAAATTAGCTGAAGAAGTTCAAAAAGTTTTTATGCGGGATTATTTTAGAGTTTATACAAATGAAGATATAATTGGTGTTGAACTTGCAGGAGCAACAAAAAATATAATGGCAATAATTACAGGTATTTCGGATGGAATAGGTTTTGGTGATAATACAAAAGCAATGTTAATAACGAGAGGCTTAGCTGAAATGATAAGATTAGGAAAAAAAATGAATGCTGATGAAAAAACATTTTCCGGATTAGCCGGTATGGGAGATTTAATTGTTACTTGTCAATCACGCCATTCAAGAAACAGATATGTTGGAGAGCAGTTAGGAAAAGGAAAAAAAATTGATGAAATAGTTAATTCTATGACAATGGTTGCAGAAGGAGTTAATAACTGTAAATCAATTTTTCATTTTGCTCAAAGTTTAGGTGTTGAAATGCCTCTTACAAGTGAATTATATAAAATATTATATGAAAAATCGAGTTTTAAAGATTCAATTAAAAGACTTCTTGGCAGAAGAGAAAAACATGAACATTGGGACTGATAATTTTTTAGAATTTGATATTTATATTAATATTAATTTGTAAAAAAATAAAATGATATGGATTTAAAAGACGATAAAAAATTTTATACTATTGGTGAAGTTTCAATAAAAACTGATGTAAAAACAACTGTTCTCAGATTTTGGGAATCAGAATTTGAAGAATTAAATCCAAGAAAAAATAAATTTGGACATAGAGTCTATAATAATGATGATATTGAATTAATTTT
>CAZYID010000054.1:0-17059 GCA_964646595.1 uncultured Spirochaetales bacterium
GGTTAAGTTTTAAATTGATTTAAATTATTATCAATTTCTAATATGCTTTTTTTATTAGATTCCCCAATATCAGTTAATTCAGTAATTGAAGATGAAATATTCATAGACATATTATGGATATTATCAATTTCATTTAAAATTACATTTGACAGTTGAGAAATATTTTTCATGTTATTATCAATTGATGCTGAGCTTGTATTAATTTCTGCAACATCTTTTTTTATATCTTTGGAAGTATTTGCAAGTTCATTAGTTTCTTTAACTATTTCATTGCTGCCGATTACAAGTTCATTTATATTTGAATACATTTCTTCCATTGCATTGACAACATTTTGTATTCCGTCTATTATACTGTACAATGATTGTTGTGTGGTTTTATATAATTCATCAAAATTTTTTATATCAGATGATATTTGCTTAAGTGTATTATTTATTGATTTAGAATTAATTGCTGTCTCTTCAGATAGTTTTCTTATTTCATCTGAAACAACAGAAAATCCTTTGCCTGATTCTCCTGCATGAGCAGCTTCAATAGCAGCATTCATTGACAATAAATTAGTTTCTCTTGTTATATCGTCAATGATTTTCATCATACCCAGCATATCATTTGATGATTGTGAGATTTTATCAATTGCTTCTGTTGATTCGTTCATTTTCTCTAGACCAGTTTTTGCTAAATTGGATAGATTAAGTGATAAAGTCTTTTTTTCATTAATAACATTTGAGAGATTTTTAATAATTACAGCAAATTCTTCTGTTGATACAGCGGCTTTATTTACACTATCTAATTGGACATGAATGGATTCTGAGATGCTTTTAATTGAAACTGATATTTGGGATACAGCACTTACCGAATTTTGCAAATTGTTATTTAATTGATTTATATTATTTTTATCAGATTCTATTGTTGATGAAATTTCTGATATTTTGTTTGATACATTTGATGAAATTTCTGCTAACATTTTGCTTATATTTTTTCCATTTACAGAAGAATCTTTTATGTGAATTACAATGTTTCTAATTTTATTAATGAAAGCATTAAATAAATCTCCAAGTTCTCCTATTTCATCATTTCTTTTTATATCAATTTTTCTTGTTAAATCACCTTCACCGCTTGCAACATCTTTTAATATATTTTTTAAATTGTTTAATGGCTTTAAAATAGATTTAATTAATATAAATGATAATATTACAGAAATTCCTATTAGTATTACTAATGAAATAAAAATATTTATTTGAATTATAAAGTAACTTTTTTTTGAACTATCGTAACTTATTTTACTTAATTTTAATTCTTCTTCCTTTAGTTTTTTTAAAGACTTTTGAATTTCTTTTAATTTTTCGTTAGCAATTAACATAAACATATTTGTATTATTTGAGTTATTAGTTAAATTTATAGTAATAGTATTAACCCATTCCTTATAGTCATTTAATTGATTGGTTAATAATTCACATGTTTCTATTTCATTTCTTGTACAATTATTTTTTATTTTGGAATTAATTTTAATCAATAAAGCATCAATATCATTTGATATCATTATTGAAGTTTCATTTATTTTTTGTTTTTCTTTTTCACTTGATGCCAATATTAATAGTTGATTTAAATTGGAATGAACATCTAAAATTTTTTCAGTCATTTCTGCACTGTCTGAGAAGTTTATAAATCTAACTTCATAGATGTCTTTAATAATATTTCTTTGTTTTGACAATCCAAAAAAAACTATTACAGATAAAAGCCCTAAAAATAATATAGTCATTGTTGGATTGATTAATAATTTTTGTTTTATTTTAACATTGAACTTTTTAAAAATTATCATAATCTATTTTTTTTAATAGTTTATCTTTTTTAAGTAAGACAAGCATTATGCCTGTCTTACTTAATATTATACAATTAATATTTAGAATAAGTTAAATTATTATGAAATGGTACTTTAATAAAAAGTGAACCATAAAAACTCTGCCATGTTTCATCGTCAAGACATAAATCATAAGCAAGTGAATATTCAAATTGAAAACCCAGATATAATCTTTTTAACCAAAATTCTATACTATGATTTATAACTACTAGAATGTACGGCATATCATAATTTCTATCAGCATGTTCATCATCTTCATCAATTATTTCCGGTTTATTAAAAAGATCTTTCCATACAGCTCCGGCATAACAGGTTACTGATGCAGCCATAGGCGCTTCTGTTAAAGTTTGAAAATTATATATAAACCTAAAACCGCCTAATACTTTAAAATTTTGATGAGGACTATACATTTTTGCAAATATGTCGTTTTCATTTATATCAAAATTTTCGTTTATCTCTGAGATATTTGATACATCTTCAAAATCTTTTTGTGATCCTTCGTAATTTAGTTTAAATAATAAATGATGAGTTAAGCCTATATTAGTTAACTCAAAAACTTTGTAATCAATACCTTGAGTTAAAGAATAAACATAAGGGATGCAATTGGATCTGATTGCCTGCTTAGGATCTGAAAGAGTATAAAAAATAAATTCAAAAGAATTACTGAAATAAATATTTGTTAAAGGATAAACTTTAATAAAACCAAAGTTGTAATTTATATTAAAGAGTATGTCATTTTCTGAAATAAATGTTCTAAATGCAGGATCAGTACCTAAATATGCATCTTTAGAGAAATAAAAACCATCTATCCATGGAATAACACTGTCTTTTTTTAATTGATGTGTATAAGTTATTTCGAAATTAAAATAAGGAATAAAATCCCATGCAATACCTGCATCAAAATATGGATAAAATGCTAGTTGATCAATAAAATCATCTGTACCAGAAAAAATTTTGTCTCTTAATGAACGATCAGGATTATGGTCAATATCATCTGTCTGGACCTGGAAAGCAAAAAAAGAATCAAAACCAATAGTTCCGTAAAACAAAAGCCCGGTATTTGGTATTTCTACTCCTAATCTTGTTTTAAATGTAATATCATTATACCTGAGAGTATTGGGGAATCCGCTTGCTACTTCTGTTAAATCTTCATTATATGTTTCGATGGCGAATTTTGCAAAATCCAATTTATGTGTCCTGTTTTGTATATCAAGAAAGAAATCAAGAAAAATGTATTGACTGAGGAATATGTGCAGTTTTAGTTCTTCTTTTATATATATTGTTTTTTGATTGTACGTTTTTGTGTTATTTTCTTCATCTTTAGGCACATCTCCTGATGACCAGAATTCTGTATTAGAAGAAAAATATTTTGGGTGTTCATTAGCTAACTCATTATAGTTTGAAGCAGAGTCAGTATCTTCCGGCTCTGTTTCATAAATTTCTTTATATATTTTCATGGCTAAATACCATTTTTTATTTAGCTGATATGCTTCTGCTAGTTTTAATTTCACATCTAAATTATCTTTATCTATTTCTAATACTTTTTTAAATTCTACTTCTGCCTTATTGTATTTATGTGTTAATAAATAATATTTACCAAGTTCAAATCTTAATGCTGTTATTTCTTTTTCAAGTTCTTCATTATTTGTAAAATCTTTATTGTTAATCATTGTTAAATACAGTTCTATTGTTTTTTTATCTTTTAATCCCCATAAAGTGTCTTTTTTAATAATTGCTTGTGTAACCTGGAGAAATAGAGGATTTGATTTGTTTGATAAGGATTTATCATTTGACCACACAATAACTTTACCTTTTAATCCAGGAAGATTTTTTTTGTTTCCTATAAGAATAATTCCGCCGCCGCTTGAAGTATAATCATTTAACTTATTGATAAAATCTTCTGAAATTTCTTGATAATCTGTAGCTTCAATAATAATTAAATTATACATTTTTAATCTTTCCGGACAAAAAGTTAGGAAATTATCCATATTTGTTTCTTTTGTAATATACTCTGTTTCATTATATATTTCTTTAATGTTATTTATATTTTGTATATTATTTCCTGCAATTAAGATGTTTTGTCCTCTGTTATTTGTAAATAAAGAGGAACTTAAAAAATTATTAAAATTTAGTAAGTTTGTTTTACCCTGAAACATAAAACTATAAAAAGCAAGCCCCCCTGTTGGTGATGAAAAAACAAGAGTACTTCCAGAATCATTTAAATCATTTCTTTCAATTATTAAGTGTCTGCAAATATCGAGAGTTGACGGTTTAAATAAAAAATAATTTATTTCATCAGTAACTTCAAAATTATTTGCATACATTTCTTTATCAGTATAAATTACATTTAAATTATTTTTCTGATTTGTCCACTCTCCTTTATATTCAATTCCTAATTTTAGCATTACACGATTTATTTCTTCTTCTGAAAGATATCGTTTTGTTTTTTTGTCGGACCAAAAACCTAAATTTCCCATAAGAACCAAACGAATATTATTGTCTATAATATTTTCATACCAGGTAATTAATTCTAAAGGTTTTTCAGTTGATCCGGAAGAAAGCCAGCTTATAACAGCATAAACATTATTAAGGCTGCCTGGATCCGGCAGTTTTATATCAGTATCATAATATTCTAATTCAAAGCCCCAGTTCTTTAATATAGGCAGTAAATACCATGTTGCATTATTATTATCTACAGATTGTCCGTCACTGCTTTTATATAATATAATTATCTTATTTCCGCCTTCATTTGGAAAAATAAGAAAGAGTGATAAAAATAAT
The DNA here is from genome assembly GCA_964646595.1 of uncultured Spirochaetales bacterium. Lineage (GTDB taxonomy): Bacteria > Spirochaetota > GWE2-31-10 > GWE2-31-10 > JAFGQB01 > CAZYID01. The sequence goes on from CAZYID010000054.1 coordinate 4,638, forward strand.
AAAAATAGAATTACAATAATTTTGCGCATTAGTGTCTCTCCGTAAACTAAAATTTAGTCTTTATTTTTTTATATTATTAAGTATTTTATAAATATCTTAAAATGAGATATTTATAATTATAGGAATTGTTTTTTTAAATGATAAAAAAAGAAAAAGGTTTAATTGTTTATATTCCTTAATAAATAATATTCTTAAAATATACAAGATTAATAATCACAATGTCAAGAATATTAGTAAATTGTATAAATTATGCAAATTTCGTGAATTTTCTTGACATTAGAATCAATAATACTTATATTTTTAAAAGAGTTATTATTATTAAATTTAATTAATGCTAAATAAGAATATTCTATTTTTATCTTTTATTATAAAAGATTATTACTTTTCTACATGTAATCAATTCATAAATTATTAAAGTATAAATTATCTATTAAAGTTTTCTAATAAAATTACAATGAGGGATTAAATGAAAATAAGACTTTGTATTAGAATTAATTTGATTTTTATTATTCTTTTTTTATTATGTGCAAATTTTATGATTTTTTCAGTAAATTCATCAAAAAGGATTATCGGATATTATATTTCATGGGGTATGTATGAACAGCATAAAAGTTATATGCCGACAGATATACCATGGACTAAGTTAACACATATTAATTATGCTTTTGCAGAAATGAAATATCAAAACGGCAAATGGAGAATTCAAAGCACTGATCCATGGGCTGATCATGAAGTAAACGGTAATGGTCAAATAGGAATGATAAATGAATTAAAAAGAAAGTATGGAGTAAAGACATTAATATCAGTTGGCGGATGGACAAGAAGCGGTAGATTTAGTGAAATGGCGCGAACAGATAAAGGAAGGACTTCATTTGCTGAAGATTGTGTTAGATTTATTAGACAGTATAAGTTTGACGGAGTTGATATTGACTGGGAATACCCCGGGTATGTAAGAAAACCTGATCCTTCTATGAAAGGAGATGAGGGGTGCCCGGGCAGACCGGAAGACAAAAAAAATTTTACTTTGCTTTTGCAAAAATTAAGAGAAGTACTGGATCGGGCAGGCAGTCAGGACAAAAAAAAATATTATCTGACAATTGCAGCGCCAGGCGCATATGATAAAATAGAGGGGCCTACCGGAGGTCAGGAGCCTGATAAATATCATCAATATCTTGACTGGATAAATATAATGACTTATGATTTTCATGGCGGGTGGGATAATATTACAGCTCATCATACTGCATTATATTCTAGTCCAAAAGATCCTTTTATAACGTCACCGATAAATATAAAAAAAATGTATAACTCCAATGCTATAATAAAGTATTTTAAAGATAAATATCGTATCCCTGCATCAAAAATAAATTTAGGAGCAGCATTTTATGCACTAAGCTGGAAGAATGTAAAATCAGGAAACACCGGAGGGTTATTTCAAAATGGAAAGGGTCGATCAAAAAATGAAGGCGGCTGGGAATACGGTTCTGAAGGATTTTATACAATAAAACAATGGGAGACAAATTCTAATTATATATATTATTATGACAATAATGCAAAAGCGCCATATTTATATGATAAAAGAGGAAATTTTTACACTTATGATGATGAAATCTCTATTGCCGAGAAATGCGATTATGTGATTAAAAATAATTATGGAGGAATTGTTTTCTGGGAAGTAACAGGAGATTATCCTGCTAAAGGAGGAGATCTATTAACATCAATAATTTATAATAAATTTTCAAATTTAAAAGGCAAAGAATTCTTTAACAACAAAATAACATCTAAATTAAAAGTAGATTTTTCAATAAATAAAAATCAATTGACTTTAATCAATAAAACTATTTTTTCAGTTAAGGGTAACCTATATAAGGTAAATGATAATAAAAATTATTCTTTTACACTTGATAAAAAAAATAGATCTTGGCAAAAAAAGCTTGATCCAGGGATTTATTATATTGATCTAAGTAAACCTAATGAGAGAATTAAGTTTATTATTAAATAATTTATTAATTCTTTCGGACAGGCATAAAGTCTGTCTTACCTGGAATTGATTTATTATAATATGTTAAAATAAAGGAGGATATTATGAAATTATTTAAAATAACTCTTATTATTTTTTTGTTAGTAAGCCAGTTATTTATTATAAATCCAAAAATTGCAAATTGGGAATATAAGGGATCCAGTATAATTGGATATAATAGTGATTCTTTTAATAATATTAATGTGTATAAAACAATTGATTATTTAAAATCTCTTGGCTCTAATACAGTATCCATTATTGTAACCTGGTTTCAAAAAGATTTTGATTCAATTGAAATTTATAGTGATCAAGAAAATACTTTAAATGATACAGATTTAATAAAAATTATTAAATATTGTCATAAACAGGGATTAAAAGTAAATTTAAAAACACATCTGGATTTGGTTTCAGAAGATGGTACTTATACAAAATGGCGGGCATTAATTAGCCCTAAAGATATTAAAGAATGGTTTAATGAATATGAAAAATTTATTAATCATTATTATAATATTGCAATAGAAAATGAAGTTGAACTATATACTGTAGGGACAGAAATGGTGTCAATGACACGTCCGCAGTATTTAAGATATTGGCAAAATCTTATTAGTAAATTACGAAAAGGGAATTTTAAAGGCCAAATTACATACTGTGCTGATCAGTCTGAAACTTTTGGCAGTAAGACAATAAGCAGAGATTTTTGGGCTCTTTTTGATGTAATAAGCATTTCTTCATATTACCCTTCAAGTATTGATTGGAATGTTAAACCTAGTTATAAATTGCTTGAAAAAGAGTGGCTTAAGTGGAAAGGAGATCTGGAAGCATGGAAAAACGGATTAAAAATTAATAAAAAAGTTATAATTGGGGAAATGGGTTTTAGAAGCATAGATTATACACATAAAGCTCCTTATAAAACATTTGGAGAAATAAAAAAAGGTAATAATAATTATAATGAAGCATTGCAGGCAGATTGCTATAAAGCAATGCTTAATGCTCTGGATAAAATAAGCTGGATAGACGGACTAATAATGTGGCAGGAAATAATAACTACTCCTCCGGTATATTTTGAAGAAAAAAATTTAACATATTCTATTATTAATAAATCTGCTTCAGATATAATAAAAAAATATTTCAGCAATAGTGATAAAGGATATTCTAAAATTGTTAAAAACAGCAATGAAATTACAGGAGAATGGTATTATTTTAATGATAATGAAAGCGGTGGTAAATCAAAAATAATTATTAATGGTAAAGAGACTTTAGATTTTAAAATTTTATTAAAAGATATAGATGGAGTTATTAAACAAGTTTCACTTTTATCAGGTTTTGTTACAAAAGATTTTGAATATGCTTCTATTGGTATGGGAGTAAATCTCTCAGAATCATCAAAAGAAGAAATTAAGAAAGCAATAGGTATAAAATTTAAAGTTATAACTAATTTAAAAGAATTTAATTGTTCAATTTCAACAAGCAATATAACTGATTTTAATTATTATAATGCAAGTGTTAAAATGAAAACAAACTCTGTAACAGAAGTAACAATATTATTTAAAGATTTGAAGCAATATGATTTTGGAGAAGAAAAACCATTTTTAAAAGACATGATAAATGCAATCTTTTTTTTAACTACTGATAAACCAATTAAGAATGTATCTTTAGAAATGTTTGATTTAGAATTAATTAAATAAAAAATTAATATAATAATTAATAATTATTATATTAATTTTGTTATAATAAAATTATTAGGAATAATATGAAATGAAAAAAATTAAAAATATTATTATATTTTTAATTGTTGTTTTTTTTGCTGTTGGTGATATTGTATTATTTACAAAGAAAAACATTAATTTTTCAAATTATCTTTGGACTATACTTTATTCTCCGGTAGCAGATATTTTAAAACAATCGATTAACTTTTTATTAAGCCAGTCAATAAGCTTTTACATCTGGAAATTTTATGACTTGCTTTTTCTTTTTGGAATTGTTCTAGTAATTATAATGGATAGTATTATTATTCCTTTAGCTTTTATTCATTATTTTAAAAAAGAGAAGAAGGAAATTATTGTTAAACGCTGGCCCCCGGTTACAGTATTAATCCCAGGATATAATGAAGAAGTTAATATTGCCCGTACAATAAAAAGTGTTTATGATGCCACATATCCCGGAGACAAAGAGATCATTGTTATAAATGACGGGAGTACTGACAGAACAGCGGAAATTGCTGAAGAATTTGTGAATAAAGGTATGGTGGAATTAATTAATCGCGCAAATGGAGGAAAGACATGCGCAATTAATGCAGGATTAATTTCAGCAAGAGGGGAAATAATTGTTGTTATTGATGGAGATGGTATTATTAATAAAAATGCATTGGAAGAGTTGGTTAAAAGATTTCATAGTGAAGATATTGGAGCTGTAGCAGGTAATATTAAAGTAGCTAACAGAGTTAATTTTATATCAAAAATTCAGCATTTAGAATATTTGAGAGAGATAAATATTCCGAGAAGAGCTTTCAATATACTAAATTGTGTTATGGTCGTACCCGGGCCACTTGGAGGATTTCGCAGGGATATGTTATATCGTGTTGGAACATATGACGAGGATACAAAAACTGAAGATTTTGACTTAACAATAAAAATATTAAAAACAAATAATTATAAGATTGAAGTTTCTCAAACTGCTATTGCTTATACTGAAGCTCCAATTTATTGGAGAGATGTTTACAAGCAGCGTATGCGCTGGTATGGGGGAATGTTTGAAACATTAAGAAAGCATAAAGATATTGTCGGTCTTAAAGCTCAGTATGGGAATCTGGGCAGATTTGGAGGATGGTATACCTTTTTTACACTTGCTATAGCTCCTATGATGGAGTTGTTTGTTTTTATGGGATTGGTTGGTTATATTATAAAGTTTTTTAGCGGTGCAGAATCATTAAAGTCAATTTTAGGTTTTCTTATGACTTTTGGTTCATTTATTGCTGTTGAAATTATACTTACATGTATTGCTTTAGTAATGGAGAAGGCAAAATTAGTATATGCAATTTGGTCGCTTGCTTTTATTTTTCCTTACCGTCAATTTCTTAATATAATAAAAGTGATTGCATTATTTAAGGTTTATATATTTAAAAAAGAAGTAAAATGGAATAAATTGGAGCGAACAGGTATTCCGGTTTAATTAAATAGAGTTCTTTTTTTAAAATTGAGAGTAATAATCCTATATTTTTTTAGGATTTATAACGAGAATAATAAGAGTATAATTTGGAGTAAAGATATAAAATGAAATTCAGGAATATTATTTTTTTAATAATCATTACAATTATTGTTATTATAATGCTGTTTTGTTTTGAGACATTGCTTACAACGAAAATATCTTTTAAAAAGTTTCCTAATAATATGTTTTCTCATGCTGAGTTATCATTAGCAATAATTCCTTATGTTTATAATGAAGAAATTAGCTCCTTTTTTAAAAGCATAACTGGCAGCAGTTCCCCGGTATTAACTAAACTTAATAATTTTAAATATTATTTTATTATTTTAACCTTTTTCATTCTAATGTTTTTATTTTTATTTTATACAATAACTGATGTTTCTGGCGGAATTATTTTTAATGGTGTTTCAGTTTTTATCTCTGGTATTATGATGTTTGGCTTGACAATTATTTATTCTAAGATTTTTATTTTTAATAAAATAGGACTGGATGTAAAAAATATATTAGAAAAAAGTAATATCTCTTTTAATAATAATCCTTCAGAAATTTTTATGTTGTTTAATAATAATGCAAAAATAATTGGAATTATTTTTACTGCTATTGGCCTTAATTTTTTAATAACAGGAATTGTTTTAAAAATTCTTTGGAAACGAAAGGACAATAAAATTATTAAAGGAATTTCTGAGGGGACAGAATTAAAACTACCTTCGAAATCTTTAGGTGATTTAACAATAGATAAAATAGAAGGAATGGACGATAGGTTTGTTTTAAGATTTAATAGTGTAAAAATAAATAAAATTATTGAACTGCAGGCATGCAACCCATTTATAATTTACAAAGATGTAAAGTTACCGCTTTATAAAGTAATGGAATATAAAAATAAAGCACAAACTCTTTTAAAACTAAGATTTGATAAAAGTTTAGTAGAAAATCTAATTAAAAGAAATGCAACAATATATCAGGCATTATTATTGAAAACAGAAAGATTAAATCAATTTGCAAATCAGGACACTCAAAAATCATATGTTTTCATTCAAAATTTAACACAACTCTCAATGCTTTTAAAACCATATTTAATTAAAGAATTGAAGATTGAGATTCTTAAAGAAGTTGTTGAACTTGAGACAGATGAAGAAAAAAAAATTGTAATAAGCAAAGAAGATGAGCTTAAAGAATATAAAAGGATTATTTCAAATACTAAAATTGCTTTGCTTTTAGAAAGAATGCTTGAGGGGTGGATTAACGAGTTAACACCCCGCTGGGATCTTAATACAAAATTAGGGTATGTATACCCGGAAGCTGAAGAAATAATTGATCCAAACAATGAAATAGTCAGTAATACTTTACAGTATCTTTATAAGGTTGGTATATTTGAACGTACTTTTTTCGATAAAATTTTCAGATGTCCTTTTTGCCAATATCCAACAATTAGTTTAAAATATTCCTGTATCCGCTGCGGCAGCAGGAATTTACATCAGGAAGAAATGATACAGCATTACAATTGCGGTCATGTTGATATTTCTAAGAAATTTAAAACAGGAGACAAATTCGTTTGTCCAAAATGTGCAATCGAATTGGAAAGCCTTGGAAAAGACTTTTTTAAACCTGGTGTTATGTATGAATGTAAGAATTGCGGCGATATATCCGGTAGTGTTTATAAGAAAATGTACTGTTCAAGCTGTAATTCTTTACTGGAAAAAGACAAAGAAATATTAGATGATATTTGGATTTATAAGTTAAATCGTGAAAAAAGAGATTTGTTGCTTGAGTTGTTAAATCCAAAACAAAAAATAAAAAAGTTATTAAAAACAAAAGGATTTATTTTAAATAGTGATAGAATTAAAGACGGAAAAATAAAAGGTAAATCAGAGATAGAACATTATTTTGACATTTTTGCAGAAAAAGATTCCAGCTCATTATTAATAGAATTTGCTACAGATGAAAATCAGGTTGAGATTGATCCAATTTATGATTTGTTTGCCAAATCAAAAGATTTAGAAATTGATTATGCAGTATTTTTTGCATTCCCAAAAGCAAGTCAAGAAGCAAAAAATTTTGCAAAACATTATAATATTCAGGTTATTGAGTCAGAAGACCTGACAGGCGCAATGACAATATTTAAAGAAAACCTTGATAATATTTTTAAGGTTAAGTTTCTTTAGAATAAATTTATAAGAAAATATTTTTTTATTTTAATTATTAGCTGTTTTCATATTATCGTTTAATGGCACTGGATTACGCATCCAGTTCAAAAACTGTTGACCGCTGACAATTCTAACTTCCGGTTTTGAGAGAGCATAATCAATAAATTCTTCAAAAGCTTCTTGTCTTTCTTTGGTGTTTGCTAATATTTCATCATTTTTACTGCCTTTATCCGAATAATATTTGCTGGAATAATAATCAGTATGAGCACCAAAAGTAAATGGAGCTCTATTTCCTTTAAGACGCAGGTCTAAAGTATATTTTAATGATGCTAAAAACTCAGCTTTTGTCATTTTAAAAATAACCCATAAATTATAATCAAATCCTACAATTTTTCCGTCAATTTCATCAAAAAAAGGTCTTAGATCATGCAGTTTTTTTCTTAATCCAGGTTCTGCTCCGTATTCCATACATTTATCATCCGGTGGAATAATTAATGTATAAACCGGGATTTCCCATATTCCGGGATGGCTTCCAATTGGTGCTTTAGCATTCCATGTTACAAGGATTTCATTTCCAGGGCTTGCATTATCTAAGGTATAAGGCCATAGATAATTTGTACCGTCCTGATCTTCCTGCCATCCTTCTTCCATACTGCAATCATAAAATATATTTTCATTTTTTAAAGCAACAAAAGTGTTATTATTGAATTCTAAATGTGGTGTTCTCCAGCTAATGAGTGTTTCACGTGGAATTCCTATGCCTTTTTTGTTATCCGGATTGCTAATTTTTTCTTTAGGGTCAAAGGGTTTAGTTAAATTATCAATAGTTTTTTGTATTTCATATTCCCATTGTGATGTATTAAATTTATCACCATGTTTATGGTTATGACTATGAAGACCAATTTCATGTCCTGTTTCATAAGCAGCTCGCCATATTTTTTTTACATATACCGGACTTTCAGACATCCATGTTGCAATATATCTTGTACAAACATAAAAAGAAGCTTTTATTTTTTCTCCATCATAAGTTAAATTATTATTAGAACCTTTTGGATTGGTTTTAGAATTAAATAAATCCAAAGCCCAGTTCATTCCGCCTGTTCCATTGGATCCTTCAAGACCCGAATAGCTATTGTCATCAAATCCAAATATAATAAACTGAGGCGTCTTAGATACAGACAAACCCGCAGGTGGATTTTCAGATGCAAGGACATTATCATTATAGCTATATTTTGTTATTATAGATTTTGTGGTTTCTTTATTAGTTATTAGCAAAATAATACTGGCTACAATAAAAATTAAAATAAAAATTGAAAATATTTTAGATAAGTTAGATTTTTTTGTTTTTCCCATTTGCATGCACCTTTATAATTAAATATGAGCAATATAATTACATTCTTGATTTTTAAAGTCGGATTTTTTTACTTCTATTAAAATAATATTTGATAATAATTTTAAAGTCAAGAAAATTAAATTAATATGTAAAATAACAGTAATGATTTATTATCCTTCTTCAAATGGTTCTAAGTGCACAACAACATCTATAACTTCAGGGTATTTTTGAATTAGTATCTTTTTTACATCTTCTGATATTTCATGCCCGTCTTTAACGCTTATTGTGCCGTCTACTAACACATGAAGATCAATAAAATAAGCACCTCCTGATATCCTGGTTCTTATTTTATGAACACTTTTTACTCCATTAACATTTATTGATACTTTAGTAATCTTATCAATAACCTTTTTATTAGCTCCACTGTCTGTTAATTCCATAAAAGAAGGTTTAATAATATCCCAGCTTACTTTAAATATAAAAACCGAGACAATTATTGCTCCAATATGATCAACAAATGATAACGCAGGGAAGAAAGAAACAATAATAACAGAAATAAATGCAGGGATAGAGCTTATAGCATCTGATCTATGGTGCCAAGCATTTGCAATAACAGCTTTTGATTTTGTTTTTTTTCCTGTGCGTATTGTCCATTGAAATAATATTTCTTTAATAATTATACTAATAAGCGGGCCCAAAGCAGCAAACCATAATGATTTTTTTGGGTGACCTCCGGGAATGGTTAGAATGGCATTATATGCAACTCTAAAACCTACAAAGCCTAATATTAAACCTATAATCAATGTAATAACAGTTTCTATTCTTTTGTGTCCATATGGGTGTGTTTCATCTGCAGGAGGCTCCCAATATTTAACTCCAACGATAACTGCAATATCAGTTCCCATATCTGACAAACTATGAATCGCATCAGCAATAACAGCTTTGCTATTCCCTAAATAACCTAGAAAAAGTTTAATTATTGTTAATAATAAATTAAAAAATAATCCGATCCATGTTATTTTTCTGATTTCTTTGCTATTTGATATTTGCTTTTTCATGACTTTATTGCCTCTAGAATTTTTGAAATATTTCCATCTTCTATATAACTAACATCTTTATTATAGATTATTTTTATTTTTTTAAAATATTTTTCTAAAGTATCATCAGCTGTAAAATCCCATAAACTTGACAGATCCGAGATAAAAACCGGGCTCTCTTTTTTAAAGCCAAGTATTTTTTCTAAAAAACCTTCAAGCAGATTATAATTTTTGTCAATACTTTCAGTAGATGCAAACTCAATTGGAACATTTGTCCCGGGTCTTGGTTTATAACCTTTTTGTTTTACCTGTTCTATAAAATTATTTTTTAGATCATCTAAAGCATCTTTCTTTGTTCTTCCCAATCCCCCTAAAGTCCACCAATTAATTACCTGTATTGACCATTTAAACTTTTCATTTAAATTTTTTTGAATCCTGTATCTTAAGGGGTAATCTGTTACTTCCCAATCATTTTTTAAAAAAGATAAAATATATTTTATAATAATTTTTGCAATATTTATACTTATCATTTAGAATTAATATCTCTTTATTTATAAATATATTTTACTATCCCGCATAATGGAATATTCATTTTTTTTTCTAAAAGACTTTGAATTAACACCCCGTGTGAAACAACAATGATTTTACTATAATTTGTATATTTATTTAATACCGGTATTGCACGTTTTTTAATTGAAAGAATATCTTCCCATTTTTTATTTTTATTTTTTGGGTGTATTCCCTTATTATCTTGGAATTCTCGATAACGGATTAATGTTTCTGCCTCTGAAATATAACTATTGTTCAGATCAACCATCCATTCATGCAAGTCATATTCTACAAGTAATGGTATTTTAAGTTCTCGATTAATTATTTCAGCTGTTTGCAAAGCTCTTGTGTATGGCGATGACAATATTAATTCTGCATTCTTAAGTTCTGTTTTTTTTGAAACATTAATTATATCATTGATAACGTTTTTATCTAATGGACAAAAATTTTTTTCTAGGTATTTTAGTTTTTTTTCATCTGCTAATGAGTAATCAGGTTTTCCATGTCTAATAAATAATATTTCCATATTACCTTCTATTTTATATATTGTTAAACGGGTACGACAGCCGTCTCGACTGTCGATTTTTTTTTGACAGAGGGAGCCACCTTTCATACCCATAAGGTTGAATATATAAATAAATTTAAGAACTCTAAATTATACTGATTTATTAAAATCTTTATATAATAAACTTGGTTGAATACCTTTGTTGTTTTGATATTTTCCGCTTGAATATTTTTTAAAATCACCTTCAATTGTATGATAATAAATTTGACATACTTCGATAAATGGATATATTTTAACAGGCTGAATACAAAATATTTCCAAAGTCCAAAATCCGGAAAATCCAACATCTCCAAATCCGGCAGTAACATGTATAAACAATCCAAGTCTGCCTATGGATGAACGGCCTTCAAGCATTGGAACTAAATTATTGGTTTCTGTATATTCAACTGTTCTTCCTAAATATAATTTATTAGGTTCAAGAGTTATCCCATTATCAGATATAATAATTTTTGTTGTTAAATTGTTTTTTTTCATATCTAAAGGTGATTCATTATAAATAATTAATTCATTATGAAGTTTTAAATTATAACTGTTTGGATTAAGTTGTTTTTCATTGAATGGATCTATTATAATGTCTTTTTTAATTCTTTTTTTTATTTCTTTCCCTGATAATATCATTTTAATCCTTCATTATTTATAAATATTTATCAGTATAATTTATAATTTCACTAACTTCTTCTTCTGAACTAAAGCCGATTGTGATTAGATCATTTTTTTTAGAATTTTCCGCAATAAATTGCATGCCTTCGTCTGGAGGAATCCTGCCTGCACCTAAGACTTTCATTAATACAAATGGTTTTTTTATATTCTTAACAATGTTAATTCTTTCCTGTACTGTTTCGTTTCCTTTGTATCCAGGATAAACAAAACCTTTTATGTTTAATGGAAATAAATATATATCTATACCCAAGTCATTATTCTCACACATTTCTATTATTTTAATTTGATGAGTTGATATTCTGGCAATTAATCCTGCATTATGTATTTTCTCAACCATTCTTTCTAATCCTTTTTTAATTCATTATCATTTACTATGTTGTCAACAATTTGCGCATGAATTATGCAAGCCTCAGATTGATTATTTATTAAAGATTCTAGTTTTTTATTATGACTTTTTATTGGAGATGTATGATCGATCCTTGTGCTGCCAATAAAGTTAATATTATCTTGAGTTTCTTTTTTTAATGTTGATATCATTGATGTTATTTTTTCATTCGCAGAAGATTCGATTGTATTAATACCACTTTTACAGCAGTGATGCAGTATTGATAAAGTTGTTTGGTCATTAAAACGTTTTTTGTATTCTATATCTCGAACTTCACTGAAATGTGAACGTCCGTAAATAGAGTTTGTTCCGCAGATGATTTTACTGAATTTAATGTTTTTTATATTAATATATTTCATGTTTTTTATGCCGTTAAGAAAAGTTAAAATAAAAATTTACTCTATTAATTAATATATAATATCAGTTGGAAAGTATTAATGCAATAAAATGTGAATGTTTTATAAAACTTATATTTTAATAATATCGCCCGGCTTACAGCATTTTATTTTATTATAATTTTCTCTAAATTCT
>CAZYID010000055.1:0-16967 GCA_964646595.1 uncultured Spirochaetales bacterium
TTTCTTCAGCTAATTTAACAGCTTTATCAACTAATTTAAATTTCCATTCATTTTTATTGGGTTGAATTTCCGGCCAGCAAATACCTGTATCCCATAAACGCCATGTTTTAAATGGAACAGTTGGCCAGGGTTCATTTTTTTTTAATACTTTATGCATATGTAAACCAAAAAAAGTATCAGGAATTGGTTTTTTATTTGGAAAAATATTTATTACTATTAAGATAAAAAGAAAAATTAAAAATTTTTTCATTTAAATGCTCCTGATTTATTTATTATTTTAAAAAGTCATTTAAGTGTCTTTTTTTAAAATTTTTTTAAAAAAGTACTGGAAAGAACACTTATTGTGCTTTTCTTTTAATATATTTATTTAAACATTATTTTAATAAAAAATAAAATAATTTTAAGAAAATGTAAAAAATAAATAAATAATGTAATTTTATAATAAAATGTTTTATATTTAATTTATATATATGTAACAAAAAAGAGGAGTTGAAAATGTTAAATTTTAATTCGGTTAATTTATTTAATAAAATTTGTATTTCATTTTTTATCATATTAATTGTTTCTTTTTGTATTTTTAGTCAGTCATCTGATAGAGTTAATGATATTCATCTATTTCCTTTAGAAGAACTTCAAGTTGATCAAAATACAGGAACAATACGATTGTATTTTAAATTAGAAAAAGCAAAACTGGTAAATCCAAACTGGAAAATAAGCGGAACTGTTGTAAAACGCGAATCACCAACTACCGGTAAAGGCGGTTACTTTTTAATAGATCCTCTTGGAGGTTTAACAACAAGCAATTTTGATGTACAGGAAAGTCCAAAAGGTGAGGATATGTTTGTTAAAATAACTGAACTTGAAAGTAATTTAAATATAGTTAGTGCTCCTAAAAATGCAAATATTTTTTCAATATTACTTATGGATGTAAGCGGTAGTATAACAAGATCAGTAGACGGGAAATCTAAACCGGTTCTTGAAGAGTTAAAAAAAGCTGCTAATACTTTTGTTAATAGTATGAAAATTGCTGATAACAGACAACTGGCTGTATTTGCATTTGATGGACGAGAAGACTTAATAACTGTTTCAGATTTTTCCGGGAATCCAAATGATTTAAAATCAAAAATAAATTCAATGAACAGTTCATTAACAAAAGATTTTTCAACAAACCTTTATGGTGCTATAGTAAAAGCAATAGAAGTTTTAAATAAGAAACTTGAAGATAATAAAAATCCGGACTTAATAGTGTCAGGAACAATAACAATTTTTACAGATGGTACTGATAGGGCAAGACGTTTAGGAAAAGATGGTTTTGATATTGTTTTACAAAATATGAAAAATATAAAAAAAGAAAAGAAAAATGTTTATATATATACAATCGGACTAGGAAGAGAATATGATGAAAAGGTTTTAAGAGATTTTGGTATGGACGGGTATAGAAGAGCAACAAGTACAAGTGTAATGTCAGCAACATTTAAGGAATTAGGAGAACGAATTGAGTCATTAACAAAGTGTTATTATAAATTAGAATATCAAACACCAAGTCGAAAAGGTTCAGGGGTAATGAGATTAATTATCTGGGTAAAAGATGGCGCATTTTCCGGTGGATATAGATTCACGTTTGATACAACCAATTTTAATTTTTAAAAAATTAGAATAAATAATACTTAGTTGTTATATTTCTTTTTTTGTAATTTTACTTAATATATGTAAAAATCCAATGATAATAATAACCATTAATGTTGGAATTATTATCCATATCAGTTGATGCCCTGCAAAAATTTGATAAAATAGAGTTGCTGTTATCCAGCCAAGAACAGTTAAGTAAGTTACATTAAGGATACCCATTAATACTCCGATTTCCCGAATAATAGCTCCAAGTGCTGCAACACACGGAAAATAAATCAGTACAAACAATAAATAAGCATAAGCATTTACCCAATTTTTAGAGAAATATTTTTTTAATAATACAGCAAATTCTTTATCATTATTGTCATCTGCATTCTTAAAAAATAAACCTGAAAAGTTTTCTTTTATTGACCTGAATGCGCTTTTAATACTTTCGATAAAATTAAAATTATTTTTTTTTGATTCGATATCTTGTTCTCGTGAATCCATTTGATTATATAAAGAATTTAATGTTCCAATAACACTTTCTTTAGCAAATAATCCTGTTAAAAGAGCTACTGCAGCCGGCCAGTTTTCTTTTTTAATACCCATTGGCTTAAATACAGGTGTAATAATAATTCCAATCCTTGATAAAACAGATTTTTTAGAATCAAGATTACCAATACTGCCGTCTGTGCCAATTGAGTTTAAAAATCCTAATATAGTAATTGCAATAATAATCATTTTTCCTGCTTTAAAAATAAATAATTTTAATTTAAACCATGTATGAAATAATATATGTTTTATTCTAAGCATATTATAAGGCGGTAGTTCCATTATGAAATAAGATGGCTCACCTTTTAATAATGTATTTTTAAATAACAATCCGGTAAAAATTGATAATATAATTCCGGTTAAATAAATAGAAAATACAACATTTCCGGCTATAGATTTATGGAAAAAAGCTGCAGTGAATAATGCATAAACAGGAAGACGTGCACCGCATGACATTAAGGGTGTCATAAAAATTGTTAAATATCTGTCTCTTTTATTATCAAGTGTTCTTGTTGCCATGATTGCAGGAACTGTACATCCAAACCCAACTATTAATGGAACAAAAGATTTTCCCGGCAAACCAATAAATCTCATATACTTATCCATTAAAAAAGCTGCTCTAGCCATATATCCCGAGTCTTCTAAAATCGATAAAATAAAAAACATAATGGTGATTATAGGTACAAATGTCATTATTGTTTTTATTCCTGTACCAATACCATCAGATAATAAAGCTGTAATCCATAAAGGAGTGTTTAATTTTAATAAAATTATTTTAGGTACTTCTACAAAAATTGTACCAAAAAAAATATCAAAAAAATCTATAAAAGATCCGCCTATATTTATAGTAATCCAAAAAACAAGATATATTGTAATAAGAAATATGGGAAGTCCTATAATTTTATTAAGGATAATTTTATCAATTTGATCTGTTAAATCTTTTTTATCTCTTAATTTATTTATACATCTTTTTGTAATACTATGAATAAATCCATATCTATAATCTGCTAAAATAATTTCAGATGATTCTTTAAGAATATTTTCTATTTTTTGAATTTCTTTCTCAATTACATCATCTTTAAAGCATTTAAATTTATTGATTTTATGTTTAATCCAATAATCATTTTCAAATAATTTTATAGCCAGCCATCTTTTATTAATATTTATTTCTTTGCATTTATTATTTAAAATCTCTGACCAATTATTAATTAAATCTTCTACTTCATTTGGATATTTTACTAAATGTTTAGAAATAGGTTTTTTATTAATCAATTGTTCAATGGTTTGTTTAACTTTTTTTATATCATTTGAATTTATAGCGCTTATTCCAATAATAGGTAAGTCTAGTTCTTTAGATAATAAATCAATATTAATTTTTAATTTTTTTTCAATTGCAATGTCCATCATATTTAAAACAATTAGAGTAGGCACCTGCATTTCTATAAGCTGGACTGTTAGATAAAGATTTCTTTCTAAATTAGTTGCATCAACAATATTTACTACAAGATCCGGTTCATCATTTAATACATAATCACAAGCAACTTTTTCATCTTCTGAATATGCAGATAATGAATAAATACCCGGGAGATCAACTACATTTATTATTTTATCATTATATTTATATTTTCCTTCTTTTTTTTCAACAGTAACGCCGGGCCAATTACCAACTCTTTGTTTACCGCCTGTTAATTCATTAAATAAAGTAGTTTTTCCGCAATTTGGATTCCCGGCAACAGCAATTGTAATATTTTTCATTTTATCCATTTAAAAATATCCAAGGAATAATATATTTAGATTAATTATACTAAAAAAATTAGATAAGTCAATAAAAGTTTTATTTATCAAACTTTTATAATAATTCAACATCAATTTTTTTAGCATCATCGATATTCAGTTTAATTATTTTTTTATCTATTAATAATTCTATTGATCCTGTTTTTTTATCATTATTTTTTATTTTAATTTGAACTCCCGGTACTAAACCGGTAGAAATAAAATAATTTTTAATATGATTTTCAGCTTTTAAAGATAATATTTTTGCTTTTGTTTCTTTATGTAATTTTGAGAGTTTTTGTATTTTATCTTTATTTGCTTTATTTGTTTTTGGATATGCCCCAGTTTCAAAATATTTTTTTAAATTATTTGAAAGATTTTTATTTTTGCTTTTAAAGTATAAGAAAAATTCAATAAATTTTAGTAATTTATTAATTGTTATATTACTTATATGATGTTCTAAATTACATGCATCATATTCTGCAGTTTTTTCATCTATATTTAGAACGTCTCTTAAAAAATAATGAATTGTAATATGTTTATTATATACTTCTTGAGCTTTATTAATCCCTTTTTTTGTAAGAAAAACATCCCCGTATTTCTCGTGTTCTATATAACCATTTTGTGACAATTTCTCAATCATTGATACAACAGTAGATTTTTTTACTTGAAGTTCTTTTGCAATATCTTTTATTCTAATTATTCTTCTTGTTTTACTTATTAAGTATATTGTTTCTAAATAATCTTCATTTCTTTTGCCTGAAGTTTTTTTCATCATTAAACTCATATACTATTAATCTAACTTTGTTTTATTATTTTAACAATTTTATTGGGAATATTCAATTTATTTATTTTTATCATAAAAACAATTAAATTTATAATTGCATTTTATTTTTTATTTATAATAATAAGTTATATTTTACTCTCTCTTTTTTTAATTCTTTTAAACTATATAAAATTTGATAATCTTTACAATTTATTTTGTTTGATAAATTTTCAATTAAAATATTACATTGTTTTTTAGAATGCTGATGTATCATTGCATATAATGAATAATTCCAGTCAGTATAAGTTTGTCTCTGGTAACAATGAGAAACTTCTGGAAAATTTGAAATAATTTTACCGGCTTTATTAATTTTATTTTCAGGTACATTAAAACATACCATGCAGTTTGATTTATATCCTACTTTTTGATGTCGTATAACAGCAGATATTCTTTTTAAAGCACCAATATCTTTTAGTTTTTGAATATTTAAAAATAAATATTTTTCTGAAATATTTAATGAATCAGAAATATTTTTCCATGGATTTGATAGAATATAATTATTACTCTGTAATTGATTTATTAATTTTATATTTAAATCATTTAAAATTATTCTTTTATCAATAATTGTATTATTACAATTATTATTATTATCTTTATTAGTAAATTTAAAAAATACATTAGTTTTAAATGATTTATTTGAAGGTAAAATTAAATATTTATTTATAATAGAATGCTTTAAAATTTTTTTTATTTCATCTTCAAATTTTTTTTCATTTTTAATAGTAAGTGTAAACCATATATTATATTTATTTGATCTAAGATAATTATGACTTACTCCTGGATGATCATTAATTTTTTTTGTTATAGTATTAATTAAAACAGGATCAACATGCATTGCAACAAGTGTGCTTTTATAACCCAGCTTTTTTGAATTAAAAATTGCTGATAATTCTCTAATTATTTTTTTTGAAATTAAAATTTTAATTTTATTTATTATTTTTTTTTCTGATAAACCGGTCTTTGATGCAATTTTTTTATAAGGATCAGAAACGAGGGGAAGGTCTTTTTGTATTTCTTCCAGAAATATTTTATTTTTTTTTGTTATAAGCATTTTTATTATCCATTATTTTTTTTGGCTGATAAATACAATATGGCTCTTCATCTAAAAAATTACCGGTTATTGAGAATGCTCTTGCACGACAGCCGCCGCAGACATTAATATATTCACAATATCCGCATTTACCTTTATAATTTTTTGTGTCTCTTAATAAATTAAATAATTTTGAATGTTCCCATATATTTTTAAAATTATAATTTTCTTTTCTTAAATCTCCTGCTTCTTTTTCTAAGAATCCGCATATTTGAATTTTTCCTGTATTAGAAATAAATGCAAATGATTGTCCTCCAAGGCAGCCTTTTGTCATCATATGCATTTTATCTGTATTTTTAGTTATTTGTTTTTCTTTCTGAAGCAAGATTCTGTAATAATGAGGAGCACATGTAGGCTTAAACTGAATTGAACTTAACTTGCTCATTTGATAAATTTTTTTTAAAATTTTTTCATAATCTTTTGGGCTGATTTCAAATTGTTTTAAATTTTTTGCTCTTCCGGTCGGAACAAGCAAAAATGGATGAAATGCAACAGCTCCAATATTAACTGCTAAATTCAATATTTCTTCAATTTGATTATAATTAAGTTTTGTTATTGTAGTATTTACCTGAAAAGGAAAATTTATTTCATTTAAGGTTTTTGCAGCATTTATTACTGTATCAAATGAGCCCTTAATCTGTCTAAAATTATCATGAGTAATATTATCTTTTCCATCAATGCTTAGACTTATTCTTTCTATACCGGATTTCTTTAATTTTAAAGCGGTTTTTTTATCTAAAAGATATCCGCAAGTTGCTAATGCAATTTTTAATCCAATTTTTTTACCATATTGAATTATTTTATAAATGTCTTTTCTGAATAATGGTTCACCGCCTGTTAATATAATTATTGGATTTGAAAAAGAAGAAATATTATCCAGAATTTTAAAACATTCCTCTGTTGAAAGTTCGTCTTTAAAATTATTGTATTTTGAATCAGCTCTGCAGTGTATACATTTTAGGTTGCATTTTTTTGTTATTTCCCAGGCAATTAATCGAGGCTGAAAAACATTTTTAGATTTTTCCATGAACTATTTATATTTTTTTTTAAATAAAAATGCAATTGATTAAAATATAAAATTAAAAATTTTAAGAATAATTTAAAATTTGATGTTTTTTTTATGATTAATTTTTTAATATTCCGATTTCCTGATCTGTTAAATAGCAACCAGGGTCTTCAGACCATAGATCTCCAGTAAGAGCTTTTGCTCTGGCTCTTAAATTACCGCCGCATATATTTAAATATTTACACTTTGCACATCTTCCTTTAACAAACTTTTTTTTATTTTTAAATTTATTTATTATTGGATTAGTAATATCAGTCCATATTTGGCTAAAAGAAGAATCTTTTACATTGCCAAACGAACAGTCTCTTAAAAATTGATCAGGAAAAACAGTTCCGTCCCAGTTAATACAGCCGATTCTATCACCGGAATTATTACCGCTGTTCATTTTTAATAAAGCATATATTTTTTCAGCTTTGTCCATATTTTCCTTAAGCATTTTTAAATATAAATATACTCCGTCTGAATGATTATCAACAGTTAAAACTTCTTTTTTAAAACCATTATCATATATTTTCTTTGTTAAATTTATTATTAAATCAGTTATATCTCTAGTTTCTTGAAGAGTTAAAGTATCATCAATTAAATCATTACCTCTGCCGGTACAAACCAAATGATAAAAACATATTCTAGGGATATTATTTTCAACAATAAAGTTAAAAATTTCAGTAATTTCATTCATATTTTTTTTTGTTATTGTAAATCTTAATCCTACTTTAATTCCATATTGCTGGCAAATTTTAATTCCTCTGATTGCCTGTTCAAAAGCTCCATTTTGATTTCTAAAAAAGTCATGAGTACTTTTTAGACCATCTATACTTATTCCAACATAAGTAATACCGGCATTTTTTAAATTATATGCAATTTCATTTGTAATTAGTGTGCCGTTTGTGGATAAAACAGCTCTTATTCCTGAAGCTGTTGTATATTTTATTAAATCCAATATATTTTTTCTTGCTAAAGGTTCACCGCCTGAAAATAAAATTACCGGTACTCCAAAGTCAGCTAAATCATTTATTACGTTTTTGCATTCAGTAAGAGATAATTCATTAAAAAATTTTTTTTCATCTGAACGTGAATAGCAATGGAGGCATTTTAGATTACACTTTTTAGTGATATTCCAGACAACAACAGGTTTTGCAGTATTTGAATATTGCAGCAAATGGGAAGGGATATTTTTTTCAGATTTTTTATATCGTAAAATATCCGATGGTTCTATATTATCGCAATAAAGTTTTGAAATACCTATCATATTATTTTAAGGATTAAAGTTTATTCTTTATTTATAAGATTATTTATTTTTTCAGTAATACTGTAAGTCATATCAGTTATTTTAGTTTTAACAGATTCTACAATGTTTATTATATTATCAAATTTTTCAGTAGAATCAGTCATTTGGATTTTTTCTTTAATTGTTATTTTTTGTGTATATTCATTAATTGTTTTAATTTGCCTGCCTATTTTTTTTATATATTCTTTTATTTCAGTTGAAAGTTTTGCAATTTCTCTTGCAATAACTGCAAAACCTTTTCCTTGTTCTCCGCTTTTAGCTGACTCAATTGCAGCATTAATACTTATTAGATGAATTGTAACAGATATATCTTCTATGAAATTAAAGTTTTTTGTCATATTTAAAAGATTTTCTGAAGTATATGTAATAATTTTTTCATACTCACTATAATTTTGATTTATTGTATTATGAAGGGTTTTTAAATCAAAATTAAAAAAATTATTAATATTATTATATTCATTCTGGACTTCAATTTTAATGTCATTTAACTGTTTAACAAAATCATCAAATTTTATTTTTAGTTCTATTTGTGTTTCGTTAATTGAATTTATTTTTTCTTTTTCTATAATTTCTACCGGTTTTGTTGATTCAATTTTTAATAATGATATTATAGAAAATTTACTGTCAGAAGAAAAATGTTTTATTTTTAAATTATAATGAATTTGATCTAGAATTATTTCTTTTTCAAAGTTATTTTTTAAGTCATCAATGTTAAAATTGTTATCTGTAGAATATTGTTTAATCCAGTTGATTAAAGAATCATAATTATTTATATTTTTATTTTCAATAATTTTTTGAAAATGAAGATTTTTACAATGAAAATCATTATCAATTAAAATTGCTACAGGAATATCAAGTAAATCTATACATTTTTTATAATTTTCAATTGAAATATCATCATCTGATTCGAAATATTCTAAATTATCATCTTCATTGTTTTTTATATTTATTTGTTTAAATATTAAAAATATTCTATTTTGTTCTTCATCTTTATAAGATTTCCATTTTATTCCAAATGTATATGATGTATTAATTAGCTCCGGAAGAATTAATGAATTTTCTATATTATTTGGATTATTAAAAAATTTTGAAGATAAAAATAGCCAGTTTTTATCACCAATTAATTTTGATAAAAAATTTTCACCGATTTTATAATCATTTTTAATGGAAAAAAAGATCAGGCTGTTTTCAGAAAATAATAAAATTTTCCCCTGGTCATCTATTATCAAATAAAAAGATTCTGATTCATTTAAAAACCATAATAAAAGATCATTTGATATTTTAATTTTTAAATCAACACCTTTTTCTTCTTTTTTTAAAGTTATAATTTTGGCTTTTTTATTTGTTTTTAACTTCATTATCAATCCATTTTAAATATTCTTTACTTCCGTTTATTATTGGAATAACAGTAATTTCCGGTAATTCATAAGAATGTATATCTTTAATCAGTTTTTCTATTCTTTTAAAAAACTGTTTTTTTGTTTTAATAATACAAAGCCATTCTTTTTTATTTTCAATTTTATTTTTCCACCAGTAAATACTTTTTATAGGTCCAATAATCTGTGCACAAGCTGCTAATTTTTTTTTAAGAATATTATCAGTTATTTTTATCGCTTCATCTAATTTAATAACTGTTGTTGTAATTTGGATAAAATTTGTCATATATTTTTTTATTTTATTTTATCATAATATAAAATTTAATAAATAAAAATATTAATTCTTTTTTTAATATACTTAATTCTTTTATCTTATTATAATTAATTGTATCATGTAAACATAATGATAAAAAGGTATTTAAATGAATGAATTTGAATTTACTAATTGTATTGAAATAAAAGAATTATTAGGACTTAAAGCAGATGATGAGCTCCAATTATTGGATCTTATTGAAGAAGTTTCTTCTGATTCTATTTATTATCATACGCACAGTTATTTTTTAAGACATTTTTATGTTTCCGGACTTTATCCAAATGATTTTGCTAATTGGGCAGTAACACAGGTAAGGGACAGAGTTCTTGGTGAAAAATTAGCTGCAGTTACACCAATAAAATATAAAAGTGTAGAAGATCTAAGGTATGAATTAATTGATATAATTGATAAACATCTTCATGACATGAAAACAATTCCTAATGTAATTTATGGTGAACCATTTTATTTTATAAAATCAAAGATAATTGAAGTTCCAACAAATATAAAAGCAAAAAATTTAAAAGAATTTATTGCTGCATTAAAAATTTTTGATGCAAGTTCAATTTATAATCATATATTTGAGTCCCAGGTACGTTTAAAAAAAAGAAGCAACGATTTTTCTATATGGATTGAAGATATATTAAAGCTTAATGATTTAGCGCGTAAAATTGAGCAGATAGATTTTTATATGTATTCTTTGGAAGGACTAAGAGAAAAATTGATTGAATTGTGCTCTGTGGAGTTAAAAAAATGAATAACAATAAATTATCGTTAGAATCTTATAAAGATGTTGCTCCAAGCGGTGTAATTGATTTGGCTTATAAACTTTCTGAAAAACTTATCGGAAAATCATTTCTTCATGTTAATTCAACAAAAGTAGGCGGCGGTGTAGCAGAGATGCTTCTAAGATTAATACCAATGTTTAATGAATTGGGTATTAAAACCAGATGGGAAGTAATTGAAGGATCTCCTTTATTTTATAAAACAACAAAATGTTTTCATAATGCACTTCAAGGAGAGGAGCAGGATATTACGTCTGAAATGTATGATGAATATAAAAAAATAAATGAATTGAATTGTAAAAGAATTTCTTTTGATTCGGATTTTACAGTAATACACGATCCTCAACCGGCTGCTTTTATTAATAATAAACCAAAAAATTCACACTGGATTTGGAGATGTCATATTGATGTATCTAGACCTCAAAGAAAAGTCTGGAATTTCTTAAAAGAATATGTTTCAAAATTTGACGGAGCGATTTTTTCATTACCGAATTTTGCTCAAAAATTAATTATTCCTCAATATTTAATGTATCCTTCAATTGATCCTCTAAGTGATAAAAATAAAGAATTAACTCAACATGAAATAGATGCTGTTTTGGAAAAATATAATTTGCCAAATGATAGACCGATTATTTTACAGGTTTCAAGATTTGACAGATTTAAAGACCCAATTGGTGTTATTGAAGCATATAAAATAGCAAAAAAATATAATGACTGCTGTCTTGTTCTTGCCGGAGGAGGAGCTACAGATGATCCGGAAGGTGTAGAAGTATTGAAGATTGTTAAAGAACATGCTGAAAAAGACAAGGATATATATGTACTTGATTTACCACCTGATGCAAATATTGTAATTAATGCTTTACAAAGATCTTCAACAATTATACTTCAAAAATCCACAAAAGAAGGTTTTGGATTAACTGTTGCAGAAGGTATGTGGAAAGGCAAACCTGTAATTGGCGGTGCAGTTGGCGGAATAAGAGTACAAATTATTTTTGGAATGACAGGATATACTGTTAATTCTATTGAAGGATGTGCATATAGAATCAGATATTTATTAAATAATCCGGACATTGTAAATGAAATTAGTAACAGAGCAAAAGATTATGTTAGAAGAAATTTTTTAATTACACGTCATCTTTGTGATTATCTTGCTTTGCTGGTTTCTTCGTTAAATTAAAATTTTAAAAGTTTTTATTTAAATTTTTTATTATTTCTAAAGCAACATATTCAGCGTCTTTTTGATTTAAATTAGTATAAAAGGGCAGGCTGATTTGATTTTTGTACATATTATATGTATTTGGAAAATTTTTAATATTATATCCAAGTTTTTTATAAAAAGGCTGCATTATAATTGGTATAAAATGAACATTTAATGATATATTTTTTTCTGCCATTTTTTCAATAATTTGATCTCTTTGTTTTTCAGAAATATTATTAATTCTTAATGGAAATAAATGATAAGAACTTTCTTTAATTTTATTTTTATATAAAGGAATAATAAATCTTTTGTCATTTATAAATTGATTAATGTAGAATTCAAATAATTTTTTTCTTTTAAAAAGTATCTCTTTTTCATATCTTTCCAGTTGAACTAATCCAATACTTGCAGCTATATCTGTCATATTATATTTATATCCGGCAATATCAACAGAATATTTCCATGCCCCGGCTTTTTGTTTAGAATAAGCATCTTTACTCTGTCCATGCAAAGATAATAATGCCAGTTTATTATAAATTAAATCACTTTTAATTTTTGAAAAAGAATTAAATGTAATTGCGCCGCCTTCTGCTGTTGTTAAATTTTTAGTTGCATGGAATGAAAAAATAGTAAAGTCTGATTGATTACCGATAATTTTGTCTTTATATCTTGCTCCGAATGAATGAGCTGCATCTGAAATGAAAAGCGGTTTGTCGAGTTTTTCCTGCAAAGTGTTTTTTTTTGGAGAATATTTATTTTTGTTTTTACTTATAATTTCTTTAATTTCATCATAATCAACAGGCCAGCCGGCAATATCAACAGTAATAATTGCTTTAGTATTTTTATTTATTGCTTTCTCAATTTTTTTAGGATCAATATTAAAACTATTTTTTTTCACATCAACAAAAACTATTTTTGCTCCGGTATGAAATATAGAATTTGGAGTTGAACAATATGTATAGGCAGTTGTAATAATTTCATCATTTTTATCAAATTCAAATAATTTTAAAAGTAATTCTAAACAAGCAGTTGCAGAATTTAGACATAAAGTTTTTTCAGAATTACAATATTTTGAAATTTTTTTTTCGAATTCTTTTGTTTTTTTACCTGTTGTGAGCCAACCTGATTTTAAAGTATTAGTAATTTCTTTTATTTCTTTTTGAGTAATATCAGGCAGCATAAATGGAATGTTTTTTTTATTCATTTTTTATTATTACCAATCGTTATAAGTTAATATATGTATTACTAATTATTAATTATTGTACTCCGGTACATATTTTTTTAATAAATTTTTTATAGTAATTTCATCATATGTATCCGCAGCTTTAGTAAATTCTTTAATCATTGTAAATAAATCTTTTTTATTAATAACAAAGTTGTTTTCTTTTGATATTAATAATTTAGGATATTCTGATTTTGATAAAGCTTCATAATCAATAGAGATTTCTTCGTGAATTTTTTCACCTTTTCTTAAACCGGTAAAAATTATTGGGATTTGATTTTCTTTAAATCCATGGAGTTTTATTAAATTTTTTGCTAATTCAGTAATTTTAATTGGATCCCCCATGTCTAGAACAAATATTTTACCATTTAAATTTGATGCAGAATTAATTACCAATCTGGCAGCTTCCGGGATAGACATAAAGTACCTTGTTATTTCAGGATGAGTTATTGTAATAGGACCGCCTTTTTCAATTTTTCGTAAAAATAACGGTACCACACTCCCTCGAGAGCTTAATACATTTCCAAATCTGACAATAGAAAATTTTGTTTTGTTTTGAAGTTTGTCATATGATAATACTATTTTTTCTGAAATTTTTTTTGTAGTGCCCATTATTGATGTAGGATTTACAGCTTTATCAGTAGAAATTAATATAAATCTTTTAACATTATTTTCAACAGCTGATTTTGCGCAGTTAAAAGTACCTAATATATTATTCTTTATTGCCTCATCCGGATAATCTTCCATTAACGGAAGATGTTTGTGTGCTGCAGAATGAAAAAATATATCAGGTTTATGTTTATTTAATTCATGATTAATTTTTTTGAAATCTCTAATATCACCAATAACATAATCAAATCTTTTTTTATCATCAATTTTATTTTTTAAAATATAAATTGAATTTTCACCATGACCAAAAGCTATAACTTTTTTAACCGGTAATTTTAATAATTGAATTAAAATTTCAGAACCAATTGATCCGCCTCCGCCCGTTATAAATATAATTTTATCTTTATAAAATGGAGCAATTTTTTTAAATAAAAAACCTATTTCTTCTCTGCCGAGTAAATCTTGAGGTTCAATATCTCTTATTTGTTGAAGAGTTACATTACCATTAATAATTTCAAAAAGACCCGGTACTATTTTAATGTTTACATTAGAACCGGATAAATAGTTTAAAATATTGTTTATTGTTATTCTTTTAGCTGAAGGGATTGCTATTATTACTTCAATTATTTTTTTGTTATTGATTACTTTTTTAGCGTCAGCTATTTTTCCAAATACAGGAAGGTTTAAAATTTTTTTTTTATTATAATCGTCATCTAAAAAACCAATGATATTATATTTATCAGCTGTTTCACTGTGTTTAATAATTTCATTGGCAACCATTGTTCCGGCGCTTCCGGCTCCAATAATTAGTAAGTTTATCATAGTTAGAATGTTACTCCAAAAGCAGCACCCATTTTAAATTTTGGAGATCTATCAGAATATGCGGTCTGTGGTATAAAAAATCCGTAATCAATATCTATATTTATATATGAACCTATATTAAAAATCATACCCATATCAAATTCGGCTCCAACAAAATAATCATTTTGATTACATTCATCGTCACTAATTGGACCGGTAGACCATAATTTTAAAGTTTGATAGATTACATTATAAATCGTCCATTGAAATGCAGGTCTATTAACCGGGGTAATTAAATATTTGATAGAACAAGAATTGATATTGGATAAAATTGGATTTAAAACATATCCGCCATCAAATTGTCCAAAATAATAAAATTTATTATTATGTGTTCCATCATATTTTTCTGACCAAAATCCTTCATTTTCATCGTCTTCATAATCCGACCAGTGACCGGTAGGTTCGCCATTTCCTGAACCTACAGCATACCCAAAAATAAATGTTGAATTTGCAGCTTTTGGAATAGTCCAGCGTAAATTTGTTTCAAGAGCACCGGCAACAATTGGTCTAAAGACATTTTCACTGCTTGTTGGATGAGTTCCAAATAAACCTGAAATATGAATTTTATAATAAAGGTTTCTTGCAAGTCTGCCTTCAAGATTTAGTCCAATATGAAAAGTGTTGATGTCATTATTCCTGTTTAGATCATGATATAAGGAAGTAAGGTCAAATTGTAATAAAAAATATGGATTGATATGATGCCCAAGAATAAAAATATCAAAGTCAGTTCCAGCAAATATTCTTCTAGCTTGTTCAGCATTTAATTGAAATATTAGTGCCGAATAGATTAGATTTGATTCTTCTTGATATGATCTGTCTAGAGCACTTATAGCATATGGATTAAACCATGGATTAAAGATACCTAAAAGTCCGGTATAGCCAATAAATGTTTTAAAATTAAAATTAGGTATGTTTATATCAAACTCGATCCCGTCTAAAGGACCGTTAAAAATTAATGTATTTTTTAGATTATAGTTAGTTCTGCCTAAAATAAATTTTCCTGGATTAAATCCCCAGTTGAAATATAATTCGTTAATATTAAATAAAGGAACTATACTGTTTCGTTTATATTTATCATTGTACCTTTCAATTTTAATTAGTCCTTCAAAGCCAAGATGGAAAAATCTATCTTCTCTGAATAATATTCTAGTCCATAAATTACCTGCCAGGTCACCATACCATCTATCATTAGGTACCGGCTCAAAACCCTCATCCGGGATTAAAGTAAATGTTTTAAACAATACTCTGGATGAAGTTGATAGACCGCCTCCTAAATCAAATACAACAGGTTTTTTATTAATCGTTTCTTTTATAAGTAATTCGTCATCAGATACATCAAATAATATTATATTGTCATTTGTATTATCTTGAGCATATATATTGAAATATATAAAAAAGAATAATACTGTGATCAGTAATAATCTAAATGATTTTTTTGTTTTTATTAGATAAAGCATTATTTTGGCTCCGATAGGTTTTCTTTATCTATAAATTTTTCTGACTCTTTTTTAATTTTTTTCCTTTTTTGAATTTCATTAGCTCTTTCTAATTTATTTTTTTCTATTTTTTCTTTTCTTTTTAATCTTTTATCTTTAAGACTTGCTTTTTCATTATCTAATTCATCATAAAAATTTTTTCTCCACTTTGGTAAAAAATTATATGTAGTCTCAAAATTTAATCCTTCTATATTTTTTTTAATTCCATTTTTATTAGTATAATATTCTAAATAGTTAAATGTATCTATTAATTCTGCTCCGGTAAAGGTATCCATTTGACCTCTGCCATAAGATAATATTCCGATTTTTTTACATATATTGAATGCATGATACTTTGTTAAAAGTTTAGTGTTAACTAATCCACCTTTAGTATTAAATACTTTACATATTAAAAATGCAAACTCTCCCCTTGATAATGTTTGATTTACTTCATCAGGATCAATAGGTAAAGTAAATTTTAATAATTTTTTTTCCAGAGCCCAATTTATATTAGTAATATATGATCCGCTGAAATCATTCTCGTTATATAAAAGTCTTATTAGGGTAATACTATCATTGATTGATGCTGCTTTTTTATTAGATAAGTATATTAAATAATTATTTTCTTGTGAGTATATAAAAGTAATTAAAAATAAAACGAATAAAATAATAATATTTCTTTTCATACAATAAACTCTATTTTAATATCGGTAAAAAAATAAAAAATTGTAAAAAATATCTTAAATTAAGATAATTATTAAAATAATTTAACCGTATTATTATTTTTATTAAAATATTATTGAAATTATAAATGTTTTTTTGTAAAATTGCAATGATTGAACATAATATCCTATTGTAGGAGTTATTTACAATTGTCGGTTTGTGTAATGGTAGCACGCAAGATTCTGGCTCTTGTTGTGAGGGT
>CAZYID010000056.1:0-16484 GCA_964646595.1 uncultured Spirochaetales bacterium
TATTAATTCTTTTTGCAAAAAGCATTAGATTGTTTATTTTAAATTTTTTACTTATTTCTCTATTTAAAGAAAAGTTGCCAAATTTAGTATCGCCAATAATCGGATGATTAATTTTATTTAAATGAATTCTAATTTGATGCATTCTGCCTGTTTTAATTTTTAATTCCAGGAGAGTGTATTTTGCAAATTTTTTAATAACTTTATAAAAAGTTTCTGACTTTTTAATTTTACTTTTAACTTTGATATCATCATATATAATTCCGCTTAAAGATTTAAAATGCCCGAGAACAATAGCATAATATGTTTTTTCAATTTTATTATCTAAAAATAATTTTGAATACTTTGATGCTGTTTCTTTGTTTTTAGCTACTATTAAACAACCTGAAGTATCCATGTCCAATCTGTGAACAAGGAACATTTTTTTTTCAAGTTTTTTTTCAAGGATATCAATAAGGCTGATATTTATTCCTTTGCCTTTTTGAACTGCTATTTGAGCTTGTTTATTAATAATCAGGATTTCATTATTTTCAAATATTATATCTATGTTGTTCATTGAAAATAGATTATTACTAAATAAATAATAAAAATCAAGATGTTTATTATTTGGATAGAAATAATCTTTATAAATTATTAAAGTATATAATTATTCAATAATATTAATATTATTATCTTTTAAAAAAAGTTTTGTTTTACTGCATATTGGTCCGGAAATTATTAAACTTATTTTTACATCAGGTTGTTTTTCTTTTATTCTGTTTATTTGATTTAAAATGATTTTACCATCAGACATAATAATTCTACTTTTTCTTTTTTTTATCAGTGCAATATGATTTTTATTTACCTCTATTAAAATAATATTTTTGTGTAATCCATAAATACCGGGATCAATATAATTTTCCATTGTAAATCCTTCACTTAATTATACATGAAAGTGAATTTAAATGAAAAATAAATGTTTGTAAAATATTATTTTTATTTAATTTTATTGACTGTAAACAGGACATAATAATATAATAAAATATGGAAAAAAATTCGGATAGCAAAAAGGAAAAGTTTCTAAAAGTTTTAATAGTCGAATTAGAAGATCTTGATGAAGATATTAAAATGTTAATTGAAGAATGCAAAGACAAGCATTCTCATGAAGAGATATCTAATTATGTTTATTTAGAAAACATTGCAGTATTACAGAATGAGTTGTTTGGTGTTGAAGGATTTATTGAAGATATAAGATCAATAAATATTGATGATTTTGAAACTGTTGAGAATTTAATTGATGATTTATTGAAACAGATTAAGGAAAGAGTACGCGAAAAAGGTCTTGTGCATTCAATAATATATCTTGTGGAAAGAAAGATAAAAAAGGTAGCTTATTACATTTGTTAATTAAAAAGAAAACAATTAAAGTTTTATTTATAATAAATTCTATAAATAGCATTTGCTTTGTCGTCAGAGACCAGTAAAGATCCGTCATAGTATATTTCAACATCTACAGGTCTTCCCCAGGATTTATTATTTTCCAGCCAGCCTTCAGCAAAAATTTCATAATTTACAGCTCTGTCCCCTTTAAGAGTTACCAGAGTAATTCTATATCCGATCGGGATGCTTCTATTCCATGAACCATGTTCAGCTATGAAAATCATATTTTTATATTTTTCCGGGAACATTTTACTTGTATAAAACCGCATTCCTAATGCTGCAACATGTGGACCTAACTCTATTGCAGGATTAACATAGTTTTTAGAATTTTTGTTTATTCCATATTTAGGATCTTGAATATTTTTCCCGTGAAAATATGGAAATCCAAAATGCATTCCTTTTTTAGGAGCATAATTTAACTCATCAGGAGGAATATCATCTCCCATTAAGTCTCTTCCATTGTCAGTAAACCAGAGTTCATTTGTAATAGGATGCCAATCAAATCCAACAGTATTCCTTATTCCTTGAGCAAATATTTCCAGATTAGAACCATCTGCATTCATCCTTAGTAACGCAGCATATCTTTTGTCGTTATTTTCACAGACATTACATGGCGCTCCTATTGGAACATAAAGTTTATTATCAGGGCCAAACTTTATAAATTTCCAGCCATGATGCTTATCATTAGGAAAATTATTATTTATAATAATTGGATTGGGCAGAGTGTTTAGATTTTTTTCAATGTTATCGTATTTTAGTATTCGATTGATTTCAGATACATACAAAGAACCGTTATGAAATTCAACTCCAACAGGCATATTTAGATTTTTTGCTATAATATATATTTTATCTGCAATAAAATCATTGTTTGTATCCTTAATAGCATAAACATTGCCATTTTTAGAACCAACAAAAACAGTTTTATCAGGACTTACTGAAATTTTTCTGGCACTTATAATATTTTGTGCAAATAAAGAAATTTTAAATCCTTTTGGTAATTTTATTTTACTAAGATCAATAGAATTAAGATTGTTTATTAAAATTAAAAATATAAAGACAGAAATTATTCGCTTCATAATAAAATTCTCGTGTTTTTAGATTTATATAATTATAAAAGAATCAGTTTTATTAAGAAACTTGGTTTATCAACTATTTATTGATTTTTATCTACTTGTAAAATTAAATTTAATATTCTTCTCTTGTTGTAAATTCTGCATCTTCAACCCATGTCTGTGGTCTTGAAACATGAGTTAATAAATTGTCCAGGATAATAAAATGTTTTTCTTCTTCATAAGCTAGTTTTAATAATATTTCTTTTTGATTTTCTGATTGAACTTCTCTGGATTTTTCTTCATAAAATTTTTTTGAATCTGTTTCTAATGATCTTGCTCTTTCATAGATTTTTATTTGTGATTCATCGATCTCAACTTTTTCATTTTTTTCTTTCATTTGCTGAATTATATTTTTTGAATTATTCAATACTTCGGCATTTTCATTAAATATTTCTTTAATATTATTTTTTAAATTTGAAATTATTTCATAGTGTTTTACTTCTTCGTCTGCAAGCATATTTAATATATTTTTAATTCCTTCACTATTAGTATTATTGATAAGTTCTCGATATAAAGATTCACTGTCTTTTTCAAATTGAAGTGCAAAATCATAAATATTATTCATATTTAACTCCTACTTTTTTATTAAGAATATCATTAATACTATAATGTTTATAGATAATAATTGTTTATTAGAAATTTATAATAAAATTTTACATGTAGATATAAGTCAATAAAAAAGAGAACTGCCCTATTTTATCTTTTTTTTATTTTTATATAATAAATTATAAAATTATTAAAGGGGTGATTTAATTTAAAAGATATTTGTAAGCTAATGTGTAGGGGTAAACTATGAATACAATGAAAAGAAATATATTTTTAAAATTTTTTATATTAATATTTTTGATAAATTTGAATACTTTATTGTTTTCTTCCGGATATTCCTTTAATGATGTTTTACTGAATCTTAAAGAAAAATTTGATAGCTTAAAAAACTATCAATGTACTTTTGAGTCTTATACTTCTGACGGTAATAAAAATGAGTTAAATGTTTTTAACTATTTTTTTAGTAAACCTAAATTAATACGAATGGAAATTGTAAAAGGAAAACAGGAATCTGCTGTTCTTTTATTTGACTCTATTGATAATAAAATTAAATTAAGGTTAAACAAAGGATTATTCCCTTATATAATATTTACTTTTGATCCTAAAAGTAGAATGATTTCAGATTTAAGAGGACTTAACATTTCGCACTCTGATTGGGGTTGGTTTATAGATAAACATCTGGAAAATATTGATGTATTTAAAACACGCTTTATTGGAGAAGAAATAAAAGACGGGAAAAAATTATTACTTTTTGAATTAATTTCAAAAGACACTAAAAAAACAGAGAATATTAAAAGAGAAATGATATGGATAGATAAAAAAGAAAATATTATTCAAAAATATCAAATGTATAATACATCAGATGTACTGGTACAATCTTCGATTTATAGTGATATTATATTAAATCCTATTATCAGTAAAATATTATTCTATAATTTTAAAGAATAATAAATAATTTAGATAGATTGTAATGATATTATTTATATATTCAAGTTGAAAAATAATATTAAGAATGCTTTAAATTTTATTACAAATAAGAATGAAAAATATTTAATTAAATAAAATGGGGACAGAGCTTTTATTATTTAATTAAATATTTAAATAATTAATGGAGATGCTTTATGAAGCAAAAAAAGAAACTTAAAAATATTATTGTTGGAGCAGGATTAGGAGGATTAGTACATGGAGTATTATTAAAAAAAGAACAGCCCGGTGATGAAGTAATAATTTACGATGCAAATAAAATTCCGGGTGGATTTTGTACATCCTTCCAAAAAGCTACTTTTTATAATGGGGAAAAGATAAAATATAAAATAAATGTACCTTTAATAACAAGTGATTTTGCTAAAGGAGAACCAATAGATTTATTATTTAATTATATGGGAGTTAAAAATATTGAGTGGAAAATAGTTGATAAATTTGTTCAATATTATCCATTGAATAAAAAACCATTTTTAATTACAAAAAAAATTGATAATGAAATATTGGAATTAACAAAATCAAAGAAAGAAAAAAAAGCTTTAACTAATTTTTTCGAATTCCTTCATAAATTTTATAATGATCTTTTTTATAAAAGCTACATTGATCCAACTTTCTTTCAAATATTAAAAATGTTATTTACAATACCAAAATCAGTTTTTACTTTACTTTTTGATAAGCCTTATATTAATATTTTAAAAAAAATTGGGATAAGGACTCAGGTTATAAAAGATATTTTATGTATTGCAGAACCTTTTTTTGGAACACCTGCTGTACAAGCATCTTCTGTGGGGGAAATGATGATGCTTCAATGTTTCCTTGAAAATAATGCAGAACAACCTGCTTCCGGTTATACATTTCAGGATATTTCAAATAATTTAGCAGAAAGATTTATAGAGCTTGGCGGTAAGCTAATATTAAATACAAAAGTAGATAAAATAACTTTTGAAAAAAATAAAGCAAAAGGAGTTTTAATTAATAATAATGAAGTTAAAGCAGATAATGTAATTCTTGCTGTTGCTCAGGATCGAATTGAAGAATTAATAAACAGGGGAAAGGATATAAGTAAAATAAAAAAAGTTTTAAGAACATTTAAAAAACTTATATATTCAAACTCCGATTATTATTGTTATTATTTAATAGATAAGAAGTTTGTTGATGAAAATCCAAGATTTATGGAAATAGCATATCATGTATATAAAATACCGAGAGGTATGGATAAATCAAATAAAAAAATTGCAGCTTGGATTCCAAATGAATTGTATAATAATAAATATTATACTTTAGGAGTATTTATGTTTGAACCGGATCAGAAAAAGGTAGATAACTGGATAGAATTAAGAAAAAATGATTATAAAAAGTATAAAAAAGAAAAAGAAGAAATAGCAGAAAGATATTTAAAAATTCTTCTGGAAGTTGAACCGGCTTTTAAGAAAAATCCTCCAATTAAACCTATTTTAATAATGTCCCCGGCTTCTTATTTTTCTTATGGATCAAAATTTCCAATAAATGGTCTTGCACAGACTCCAGATAATTTTGGAGTAAAAAGGATACATAAAATATTATTAAAAAATTTATTTATTTCAGGAGGCGCTTCTTTTTCTGCTGGATTATGGCCGGCAATTGCAGGCGGATGGCAGAGTTTTGCGGCGTCATATAAAAAAATATATAAAACAAAGATTGGCAATCATGATGTTTTATATAGACCGTCAATTTAAAGTTAGAATAATTGCTAAAAAGCATATTAAATTTTTTATCTTTTTTTAATCAAGGTATATTTAGTTGGTCCTTTTACAATATTAGAATGATTTGTAATTGAAACAGAAATTTGAGCGCTCCATTGACCTGATAAATTCTTTAAAGAATTATTTTCTTTTATATCAGTACTATTATCATAAATTGCACACCAGTTGTCTTCAATCAGCATATCAATCTCCCATTTCCCATGCGCTGTTATAGATAATATGTTCAAATCCGGCTTGAGGTAAAGATTTTGTGAACTCATCCGCAACTTTTTTGGCAGTATTATTGAGTACTGATTGTATAACCTGAGTAGCAGCATTTTTAAAAATTTGATTAATTTCCTGCAAGTCAAATTTTTGAGGTAAATTTGAAATATTAATTTGTGGCAAATTTATCTTGCTTAAATTCATTGAAATTTTAGGAGGAATATTTCTTAATCTTTTTACTTTAATTGATTGTTTAAATAAATCAAATCTATTAATACTTTCTACACACGCAGCCGGGATATCATCCCATGATTCTTCTTCTAAATTATTGGCAACTAAATATTCTTCAGGCTGCAATGGTGTTTCAAATTGAAACAAATCTTTATATTCAAGATATAAATCCCAGAGGTCTTTATCAATCTCTAATGTTTCAGCGTTTTTTATCTGTTTTAAACCAAAATAACGTACTGCTTCAGTTCTATTAATTGTTTTGCAGTGTGAGTATGTATCTGAAGAAAGTTTATTAATAATTTCAATATTATCCTCTTCAGGAAAAGGTCTAGCCCTGGTATTTAATAACCGTAATCCGGTTAATTTTGTTTCTTCAAGTAAACGATTGACTGCCCCTAATGCTAAAGGATGAATATCTTCAATCAATTGTTTAATGCTTTCTAATTTTTCATCAGCTCTTTCACAACCGATTTTATCAAGTAGATCAAAAAATCCATTGATGTCTTCAATTGAAATTGGGAGGTTATTATTAATATTTTTATCAACTGGATTATACGGGCCTGCTGTGATTGTTGCATTAATTGGACTTAGTTCTCCTATTTTAGTTGTAATAATTTCATCAGCACCAAGTCCAATTATTGTTGCAGTATTGTGAGCGCGATAAGGGATTAAAACACTAAAAGATCCTTTGTGGCAATATTCTCTAAACATTGAAACTAAAGCCCATGGCACATCTGTAACACCATTACTGCTGTATATAAATAAATCAAGTTTATTGTTTTCTTCATTATTTTCAAGATCAAGTAAATGATTATGGATTATTGGGATTGCATCCATACTAATTTGACCGGAACAGTTTTTCCTGTCGCTGGTTATATAAGTTATAACTTTAGAATTCCTTTTTTCTTCAATATTTTTTATTAATTCTAATCTTTTTTCTCTACTCATTTTATACCTCCTAAATAATAAAATAATACTTTATTAATAAATCTAAAATATGATTTAAATTATATCATAGATCATCATCAAATTCATAAATTTTTATTTATTTGAAAATTTTTTAATATTATTAAAAAATTTGTAAAAAAAATTTGATTGCTTAAGAAATTAATCGTATACTAATAATGAGTGAGCACTCACTTTTTTATAGTATATTTAAATTAAGTTAATATAAAGGGAACACTTATGGAAAAATTTATGAAAGAATTTTATTTTTCTGAACTTGGATTATCTGAAAAAGAGGAAAAAATATTATCTTCAGCAATAAAAATTTTTTCACAAAAAGGTTTTGATGGAGCAACAACAAATGAAATTGCAAAAGATGCGGGAGTTGCAGAAGGTACCATTTTTAAATATTATAAAACTAAAAAAGGTATTTTAACTGAAATTTTAGTTCATTTGATTAATTTAATGAGTGAAAAAGTAGTTCTGGGATCAATTAAGAAAATATTTAATGATTCTTCAAAAAAGAATGTAAGGGAAGTTTTAAAAGAAATATTTTATGACAGAATTAATTTTATAAATTCAATATTTCCTATGGCGAAAATTATTTTAATCGAAGCTTTATTGCATGATGATGTCCGTGAAGCAATTTATAAAAATATTATTATAAAAGCAGGAGAAATATTTAATAATTTTCATATAAGATTAGGTAAAGAAGGTTCAATAAGAGACGATGTTGAATCTTTTGTTATTTTTAGATCTATATTAGCAAATATAGCTATATTAATTTTTCAAAAACAGATGTTTAACGATAAACTTCCTATTAAAGATCTTGATAAAGAGTTGGATAAAATAATTGATATCATATTACATGGAATAAAGAAAAAATGAATTAA
Organism: uncultured Spirochaetales bacterium; assembly: GCA_964646595.1. Lineage (GTDB taxonomy): Bacteria > Spirochaetota > GWE2-31-10 > GWE2-31-10 > JAFGQB01 > CAZYID01. Next base: position 8,071 of record CAZYID010000056.1, read on the forward strand.
TTTATTAAGTTCAAGAGAATTTAAAAAAAGGAGGATTTTATGAAACAACGAGGTTTAGTAAATTTTATTTTAATTGTCAGTATAATATTTATGATATTTTCATGTGCTTATAAAAATGCAAAAAAAATTGAAGCTTCCGGTACAATTGAGATTATCGAAACTAATGTTTCTTCAAAAAATAATGATGAAGTTAAGGAGCTTTTTGTTGATCAAGGAGACCAGGTTAAAGAGGGAGATGTAATTGCTGAAATAAATCATTCTATACTTGATTTACAGTTAAATCTTGCAAAATCAAATTTTGATACAGCAGTGTCAAATTATAAACGAATAAAAGGAATATTTGCAAGCGGAAATACATCATTAAAGGCAAAAGAAGATTCGGAAAACAGATATATTGTTACAAAAGAAACATATGAAATAGTAAAAAAGCAGATTGAGGACTGTTTTGTAAAAGCACCTGTAGATGGAATAATAACAAATAAATTTGTTGAAAAAGGAGAGTTTGTTAATATAGGCAGTCCAATTTATTCAATTTCACAGGTTGATCCTGTAAATCTTACAATATATGTAACAGAAGTTGAACTTGGCAAAGTAAAAGTAGGACAGGGAGTAAAGATAAAAATTGATTCGTATCCAAAAAGATTTTTTACAGGTAGAATAATTTATATTTCCCCAAACGCAGAATTTACACCAAAAAATATTCAAACAAAAGAAGAACGTGTAAAGCAGGTTTTTGGAGTAAAAATTGAAATTCCAAATAAAGAAGGGATATTAAAGCCGGGTATGCCTGCTGATGCAATAATTGAGAGTAATGAAAGGTAATTATGAATGACAATATTATAGAAATTAAGCATTTAAAAAAAAAGTTTGATGAACAACAGGCAGTTAATAATATTAATTTCATAGTAAAAAAAGGTGAAATGTTCGGTATGGTCGGACCTGACGGCGCTGGGAAAACCACAACAATCAGAATGCTTTGCGGGATTATAGAACCGGATAACGGCAGCGGGCATATACTTGGATATGATTTCAGGAAAAATAAAAAACAGATAAAAAATCATATTGGCTATTTGTCGCAGAAATTCAGTCTTTATGGAGATCTCACTGTTGATGAAAATATTGAGTTTTTTGCAGAAATTCACAGTGTAAAAGATTATAAAAAACGAAGACAGGAACTTTTAGAATTTACCCGTCTTATAGAATTCAGAAAAAGGCTTGCGCAAAAATTATCCGGCGGAATGAAGCAAAAACTAGCATTAGCCTGTACTTTAATTCATACTCCAAAAATAATTTTTCTTGATGAACCCACAACCGGTGTTGACCCTGTTTCAAGGCGGGATTTCTGGAAAATATTATTTAATCTATTAAAGGAAGGAATTACAATAATAATGACAACTCCTTACTTGGATGAAGCTGAGCGTTGTACCAGAATCGGGATGATGCATAATGGTAAATTTCTTATAGTAGATACACTTGAAGGAATTAAAAAATTAATGAGAGGTATTATTTTAGAAATAGTATGTTCTGAAATACGCAAGTCTTATAAAATAATATCAAATTTATCGTTTGTAAATGAAGCTCAAACATTTGGGGATAGACTGAATGTTGTAATCCAAAAGAGAGATGATATAAAAAAAATAAAAAAAGCATTAATGGAAAAAGGAATAAAAACTGATGAAATTAGAACAATTACACCTTCTTTAGAAAATATTTTTATATCACTTGTAAAATCAGGTAAAAATAAATGAGTGAATTGATAATAGAAGTAAAAGATTTGACAAAGAAATTCGGTAAATTTGTTGCAGTAGATAACATAAATTTTAATGTTAAAAAAGGTGAAATTTTTGGATTTCTTGGAGCAAATGGTGCAGGTAAATCTACTACTATAAGAATGCTTTGCGGACTATTGGATTCAACCTTCGGAACAGCAAAAGTTGCCGGTTATGATATTAATAAGAATCCTGAAAAAATAAAAGCAAATATTGGGTACATGTCTCAAAAATTTTCACTTTATGATGATTTGACAGTTGAAGAAAATATAAATTTTTTTGGCGGGATTTACGGATTGTCAAATAATAAAATTAATGAAAGAAAAAAATGGGTACTCGAAATAGCTGAACTTAAAGGGAAAGAAAAGAAATTTACTGGAGATATGCCTGTAGGCTGGAAGCAAAGGCTTGCACTTGGGTGTGCTTTATTGCATGAACCGAAAATAGTTTTTCTTGATGAGCCAACAGGAGGAGTGGATCCAATATCAAGGAGAAATTTTTGGGAATTAATAAATGAGCTTTCAGAACAAAAAATTACAATTTTTGTTACAACTCATTACCTTGATGAAGCAGAATATTGTAATGATATAATGCTGATCCAGGCCGGTAAAATTGTCGCAGGCGGTAGTCCAAAAAAATTAAAAAAGAAATATCTTACAAATCCAATTATAGAAGTTGATTGCAGTAATCCCTTTTTAGCATTGGAAATACTCGAACATAATGATTGGTTAAATGAAATTTCTATGTTTGGGATGCATCTTCATTTAAATGTTAAGAATGAAAATAAAGCAACAGAAAATATAAAAAAATTATTTTCACTTAATAAAATTAAAATTAGAAGTATTCAAAAAATAACTCCTTCTTTAGAAGATGTTTTTATACATTTGATAGAGAGTAAGTAGAATATATAAAAAAACAGGAATTAAAATGATTAATAAAATTAAACCAATATTGGTTAAAGAAGCAAGACAGATTATACGTGACAAATTAAGTCTTGGTATAATAATTTTTATTCCTGTTTTTATGCTCGGTATGTTCGGTTTTGCTTTAAGTTTTGATATAAAAAACATTTCCATTGGATTTTATGATGAAGATAAAAGTAAAACAAGCCGTGATTTTATAAATAGTTTTATTCAAACCGAATATTTTGACTATAAATATAATGCATCAAGTACTAAGGAAATAGAAAAATTTTTGCAGGAAGGAAAGATTTTTACAGGTGTAATAATCCCTTCCGGTTTTTCTAAAGACATGGCAAAAGGAATAACAACAAAAGTTCAAATATTTGTAGATGGGTCAAATTCAAACACAGCATCTGCTGTAATTGGGTATATCAATGGTATTATTTCAAATTATTCTAAAAAAATTCTTGTAAGAAGAATTAAATCAAAAACAAATACTGATTTGTCTGAAGCCATAGATTACAGGCCAAGGATCTGGTATAATCCCGAATTAAAAAGTGTTAAGTTTTTAGTCCCTGGTCTAATTGGGTTTATATTATTAATTACTTCTGTTATATCAACATCGCTTTCTATTGTAAGAGAAAAAGAAAAGAATACAATAGAACAGATAATTGTATCGCCAATAAAACCATATGAATTAATCATCGGGAAAACAGCAACCTATATTTTAATTGCTTTAATAACTGCTGTTTTAATTTTTATTGCAGGTTATTTTTTATTTGGTATTGTAATAAAAGGTAATTATTTTTTGCTTTTCTTTTCTATATTAGTTTATCTTATTACTTCTCTCGGGATAGGTCTTCTTGTTTCGTCTATTTCTGAAACACAGCAGGTTGCTTTTATGATATCATCAATTATAACATTATTACCTACTTTTGTTTTATCTGGATTTGTTTTTCCTATAAGAAACATGCCTATAGGAGTTCAACTGATAACGTATCTTGTACCGGCAAGATATTTTTTAGTAATTTTAAGAAATATTGTTTTAAAAGGTTCCGGAATAACATCTTTTTGGAAAGAAATGCTTGCATTAATTTTAATGTCATTTGTTACTCTTGGATTAAGCATTAATAGACTTCGAAAGAATATTATTTAACAAGGAAGAATAACAGGAAGTATTTTATGAAAGGAATAATTTTTCATATTGTAAAAAAAGAATTTTTGCAGTTTCGTCAGGATAAAAAAATGCTGGTTGTCAGTATTATTGTTCCGATCCTTCAACTTGTATTGCTTGGTTATGCTGCGAATATTGATGTAAAAAATATACCAATGATATTTTGCGATATGGATAATTCTAAAATCAGCCGTGAATACTCACAAACTCTGACAAATTCAGGATATTTTGAAATGGTAAAACAGGTAGAGAAAATGAATGATATTGATCCTTATCTTGATGATGGAAAAGCTTCGGTTGGTATAATAATTCCTAAATATTTTGGAAGGGATATTTTATCAAATAAGACAGTGCAAATACAGGGTATTGTTGACGGCTCTGACTCCAATACAGCAACAATAGGGATGAATTATCTTTCAATGATAACAACAAATTATTCTCAGAAATTTGTTATTAATAAAATTGAACGTTTAAAAAAGCAAAATATTAATCCTCAGGTAATAAAGCCTGAATTAAGGATCTGGTATAATCCTGAGTTAAAAAGTAAAAATTTTATGGTGCCTGGTGTTCTTGGAATGTTATTAATGATTGTTACACTGGTTTTGACTTCTCTTGCTATTGTAAAGGAAAAAGAAGTTGGTACTTATGAGCAATTAATTGTAACTCCAATTAAACCTTTTGAACTTATTCTAGGAAAATTGATACCTTTTACTATTATTGGGATAATTGATATTATACTTGTACTTCTTATTGCTTCTTTTTGGTTTGGTATACCTATTAAGGGCAGTGTTTTATTATTATTTATATTATCAATAATATTTTTATTATCAACTCTTGGTATGGGGCTTTTTGTATCAACTGTTGTTTCAACTCAGCAGCAGGCAATGATGACATCGATTTTTTTTATCCAGATGCCAATGATATTTTTATCCGGATTTATTTTTCCAATAGATAATATGCCTAAAATTATTCAATACATTACTTATGCTATGCCTTTGAGATATTATTTTTCAATTGTTAGAGGTTTATTTTTAAAAGGCGTAGGAATTTACGAATTATGGTATGAAGCAGTAATGTTATTAGGGCTTAGTGTAATAATATTTACATTGAGTGTTTTAAGATTTAATAAAAAAGTAGGATGATTTATTTAACTCGGAATGACAGGCGTATCGCCTGTCATAGAAATAAAAACGACAGCCGAGACAGCTTGTCGTGCTGTTTAATGTGGGGACAGAGCTTCATCGTTTTAGCAAATATACAAATTATAAATAAAAATAATTTTATTTGACATGAATAATTGAATTTATGTATAATTGCAAATGATTCGCATTATATTTAAGTGATAAATTATGAAAAGATTAATACTTGTTTTTTTAATTATTCCTTTAATTTTTATTTATCAATGTAAAAAAAATGAAACTCAAAAAATTATTACGGTAAGTATTTTACCTCAAAAGTATTTTACAGAAAGGATTGTTGGAGATAATTTTCATATAAATGTTATGGTCGGTCCCGGGCATGAACCTCATGATTATGAACCATTACCAAAACAGATGATAGGTCTAGCTAATTCTAAACTTTATTTAAGTATAGGAGTTCCATTTGAAGATCAATTGCTTAATAAAATTCAAAATATAAATCCGGACATAAAAATAATAAAAACTCAGGAAGGTATTACTTTAAAACCTTTAAGCAATTATAACGATCATGATCAACATGAGAATGATTCACAGGAGATAAAAGATCCACATATATGGCTTTCACCAAAATTAGTAAAAATGCAGGCTGAAAATATATATAATGCGGTTTTATCTATTGATCCGGGAAACAAAAAATTTTATGAAAAAAACTTAAATAAATTTTTAATTGATTTGGAAAAAATTTCTCAGGAAATTAATGATACTTTTTCGAAAATTAATAAAAAAGAGTTTATGGTATTTCATCCGGCATGGGGATATTTTGCAGATGAATTTGGATTAAGACAAATTCCAATAGAATTGGAAGGCAAAGAACCGGCACCAAAACAGTTATTACGTGTAATAAATTTAGCTAAAGAAAAAAAGATTAAAGTGATTTTTGTACAGAAACAATTTAGTGTAAATAGCGCAAGAGCTTTAGCTGGTGAAATTAATGCTGTTGTTGTTACTATTGATCCATTGAGCGAAGATTATTTGAATAATTTAAAAAATATTGCTGATGCAATATTAGAAAATATAAAAGAGTAGAGATTATTAAATATGAATCCTGTAATTACTTTTAAAGATGTTTCATTTAAATATGACTCAGTTTTAGTTTTAGAAAATATAAATTTTGATATTTATAAAAAAGATTTTATTGGAATAATCGGGCCAAATGGCGGAGGGAAAACAACTTTATTAAAATTAATTTTAAGGTTATTAAAACCGGTTAAAGGCAGTATAAAGATTTTAGATTTACCTTTGCATAAAGCAAGAAGTAAAATCGGATATTTGCCGCAGCACACAAATCTTGATGATGCTTTTCCTATTACAGTTGAAGAAGTTGTGGCAATGGGATTATTCAACGATTTTTCTTTTTTACCAATAATAAAAAATAAAAAAATAATTAATGATACTTTAAAAAAGACAGCAATTGAAGATCTTGCAAAAAAGCAATACGGCACTTTATCAGGAGGACAGAAACAACGTTGTCTGATTGCAAGAGCTTTAGTCTCTAAGCCGGAAATATTACTGCTGGATGAGCCAACTTCAAGCGTTGACAGCCGTGTTGAACAGGATATTTATGAACTTTTAAAAGAGCTTAATAAAGAAATAACTATTATTCTTGTATCTCATGATCTGGGATTTATTTCAAAATATATTACAAGAATATTTTGTGTGAATAAACAGATTGCCTGCCATAAAACTAATGATGTAAGTGTGAATAAAATAATTAATGACGCTTATGAAGGAAAAGTCAGTATGATCAGTCATGAATGTAATTTATAGATGAGGAAATGATGTTTGAATTTTTGAAAGCTTTAGTTAACTTTTCATTTTTAAGGAATGCAATAATTGTATCATTATTAGCCAGTATTGCCTGTGGGATAACCGGAAGTTTTGTTGTTAAAAAAAAGATGACTTTTGTAGCCGGTGGACTTGCTCATGCAATATTAGGAGGGATTGGGATTGCTTATTTTTTTAGATGGAATACTTTTATAGGTGCAATAATTTTTGCTTTTATTTTTTCTTTAATTATTACAATAGCTAAAATAAAAGCTCATCAAAAAGAAGATACAATAATAGGAGTCTTGTGGGCAATAGGTATGTCTATTGGAATTATTTTTATGTATATTACGCCGGGATATAATGTAGATCTTTTGTCATTTATTTTTGGTAATATTTTAATGGTAGAAACAAAAGACATATTTATCATTTTAGTACTGGATATTATTATTCTAACTGTATTTTTTTTATTCTACTATCATTTTTTATATGTTTCTTTTGACGAAGAGTTTTTGGAAGTTAGAGGATTAAATGTTAATTTAATTTATTTTTTTTTATTAGCTCTTATTTCATTAACAGTTGTTATTTTAATAAAAATAGTTGGTTTAATTTTAGTAATTGCTTTATTAACATTACCGGCTGTAATCGCTTCGCTTTTTAGCAAAACATTTATCAAAATGATATTGAATGCTATTATTTTGAGTATAATATTTACAATAGCTGGTTTATATCTTGCATTCCAATTTAATTTACCGGCAGGCGCCTGTATTGTTATTTTTGGCGGAATTGTATATGTGCTTACATTAAGTTTTAAAAAAATTGTATAAAAAATTTAAATGGAATTTTAATAATGGGAAAATTAAATAAAAACAGAAAAAAGATTATTGATTACATTAAGGATTATAATGAACCGGTTAACGCACAGGTAATTGTGAATTATTTTAAAAATGAAATGGATCAGGCAACAGTTTACAGAAATCTTATTTATTTAGAAAAAAATCAATATATTGAAGGTTTTATTTATAATTGCCATGACGCCGGAGCAGTGAAATTTTATTATCAAAAAAATGAAAACCATTTTCATTTTTTTCATTGTAAAGAATGTCATCATTTCCAGGCTATTGAAGAATGCAATAATAAGAAAGTAAAAGAATTAGAAACTCAAAATAATATTAAGATTGATAATCATATAATTTATTATACCGGCATATGCAATAAATGTTTATGAATAAATAATTATTTGATCCGGTTTATTATTTTAATAATTTTTATACAAACCGGGATATTCCGGTAATTCATTGGTTTCGATTTTCATACAGCTATATAAATAACCGGAATGCCACATCACATGAGTAAATTGTGATAATATAAAATCTAATCTTGTTAATTCCATTTCTCTAAATTTGATTATTTCCAATAATTTTTTATCATCTAAATCATCTAAATAATTGAGAATTTTTTCTTTAATACTTATGAAATAATTATATAAGGTTTTTTTGTTTAATTCTTTTTCTGATTTATAATCCAACGAATTAAGTTTATCTTCATGGAAATCCGGGTATTTATAATTATTTGGATCAATAAAATTACGTTCAAGTGAATTTAG
>CAZYID010000057.1:0-16441 GCA_964646595.1 uncultured Spirochaetales bacterium
ATGAAATGCATTTTGCTGATGAAACTGATGAAATAAAATTGTATTATAAAAGATAGAAGATATTTATATTTTTTTATTGACAATATAAAATTAATTATATATATTCCCAATCGATTATTCCTCTGTAGCTCAGCTGGTAGAGCGGGTGGCTGTTAACCACTAGGTCGGGAGTTCGAGTCTCTCCGGAGGAGATAAAGCCTTCATTTATTTTATGAATGAGGGCTTTTTTTATCTTTTTTTGAATTAATTCTTTATCATAATTATTATACTGATCTTCAAGTTTTTAATAAATTAATTATTCTGAAGCTCCTTTTTAAAATATGTTTTTTCCTACTGCTTATTTTATTAATATAGAATACTTAAAACGAATTACATTCGTCACAAATTATTGCACTTTATCACAGAGGAATAGTTTTTTTATATTTTTGTTGTTAAATTATTCATATAACTTAATAAAAAGAGGAATCATTATGAATTTTATACTACTTTTATTCTATTTTGTACTTGCAGTTTTTTCCAATGGTATTTTTACAACTCCGCTTTTTTCTCTGTTGGCACCAATTTTTTTCTTACGTTTTATACGTAAACAAAAGTCATTATATGGAGCTCTCGCTGCTTTAGGAGTATGCTTTGTGTCTAATTGTATCTTTTGTATTGGATTTGCTCCTGTAGAGGGAATACTTTATTTTATCATAATGTTTAGTTTTGCATTGCCTTATTGGTTGCCATTTCAAATCGACAATTTACTATCAAAATATTTACCAGAATCTTTAAGTATCTTGATATTACCATTATCATTCACTCTTATTGAATTCATAAACATGACTTTTAATCCTTATGGAATCTATTGTTCAACAGCTTTGACTCAGCTTGGGCATTCCCAACTAGTACAGATAGCTTCAGTAGTTGGCCGTTTTGGCATTACTTTTTTAGTTTTTCTGTTTGCATCATTTATTAATTATTTATGGCAAAACAACTGGCAGATTAAAAAATTAAAAAAAGAGATTATTATTATTGGTTTAATTTATTTTTTAGTTCTAGCTTATGGTAATATTCGTCTTCATCTATTTCCCAACAAAAAAAACACAGTACGTATAGCTGGTATTTGTCCTGAGAATATAGAAAAAAGATTTAAAGATGATGCCTTTTGGGAAATATATATAAAAATTGCTTTTCACAAGCATGTATCTAATCAAGAATTAAATTATTTCTTTTCCTTTGAAGAGAATTATAAAAAACAACTCTATGATTTAACTATTAGAGAAGCAGAGGCTGGTTCAAAGATTATTGTCTGGGGAGAAAGCGCATTTTTTCAATTAGCTGAAGATGAGTCAGATTTTAAAAATTTATATCAGAATATTACTGATACATATAATATTTATATTTTAGCAACTTCATTTACGGTATATAAAGATGATGATGAACCGATTCATAATAAGGCTTATTTATTCAGTCCTCATGGTTCAGTACATGAATATACAAAAAGCATAATTGGTCCGGGAGATCTTCAGAAAAAAGGAGATAAAAATTTTTTTATGCTGAAAACACCTTATGGAATATTAAGTTCTTTTATTTGTTTTGATCAATCAAATATAAATTATATACGAAACTTCAGAAATGCAGATATAATTATGAATCCATCAGATGATTGGAAAGAAATTGATCCTTACAATTCACTTATGCTTCAGCTTTCTGCAATTGAACATGGTTTTAGTATTATAAGACCAACTATAGAAGGTCTTTCTGTGATTTTTGATTATAAAGGAAGGATTATTGCACAGAGTGATGATTTTACTATGTCACCTAATGTTATTATTGGTCAAGTTCCTATAAAAGGTATGTTAACTTTTTATGACATTATTGGCAATTTTTTTATCTATCTCTGTATTATTACAATTATATTATTATTAATTTATGCTATTTATAAAAATAAAAAATAGAATGTGTTTTATTAAGGATGATATTAAATGAAAATATTATTAATTAATTTTAAAAGAATAATTCATTCTTTTAAAAAGTTATTAACTCATTTATTAGTTAGTAAACTTTTTTTAATAAGTTTTTATATTATGTTTATATCATTATATTGTTTTTCAGATAATACAAATGACAACAACATAGAAGAAGAAAAAATAGTAAAATTCCGGGGTTCACTTTCTATTCCATTGGTATATTATTTCCCTAATGATCCGTTTAATGTAAATAATCATATTAGTTTTATTGATTATAATTATTATTATGATTTTACTGAAGATGGAGATGAGGATTATGATCATCATGATCAAGATGATCCTGGTGGAGTAATTACAGCAACACCATATATGATAGAATCACAAATCGAGACTTCTTTTAGTATAATATATCCAGTATTAAGAGGAGATCATTTTTTATTTAAGGAAAATAACATAAAGCAGAAATTTATTTTTAGCATATCACCTGTATCATTAAAAGGGGGGATGAGTGCAATATTAACTCCTTTACCTTTTTTAATATTAGAAGCAGGGACAACTTTTGGAACAGGATGGAATATTCCAGCAATTGGCATAAATGGATTAGCTAGAGACAATCATAGTGGTAATGATCCTGATATTGCAGAAGAAACAATTGAAAGTGATATTTTTTTTGGCCCAGTTATGGAAAACTGGTTAAAATGTATTTTGCAATTTGATTTTTCTCCTATCACTCCAGAAAAAGTTCAAAGGTGGACACATATTATAATGCAGGCTTCTTTTGAATTTAATAATACATTATTATTAAATTATGCATATCCTGATAGACCATATTATTGGGTGACAAGTCGTACTCTTAATGGCTGGGAATACAATTATAGTTTTGTAATTGGTTATCAAATACCAGTAATAATTGATAAAAGAAAAGAAGAAGCTGAAAAAAAACAATGGATGGGAGCTGTAAGACATAATAATTTTTCTATTATGATGGTTTTTATGACAGAAATAGGAGTTGATTTAACTCATTATAATTATTCAAAAATGGTGAACAAAGGATGGGGCTCTGACTTTATTTCATGTAATTTTGGGCCGGCAATTATTTTTGATTTACCTAATAATCTAGGTTTATTTCTTGCAGCTCAGTGGACTAATAATATTAAATATAGCTCTGATACTATTGGGAATGAGGATTTTATGAAATGTGAGTATGAAGACTGGTATTTAAATTTTTATAGAATAATTCTATCTTTTGAATGGGATTTTTAATATATTCAATTACCTCTATAATACACTGATTTTTTTTTAATAGTAAATTGACTCTTCCAATTAAATTGTTTATTATTTTTATATAATGCAAAAACTAATTTCTTTTTTTAAAAATCCATTTCCTTATCCAACAACAAAAAGAGCAAAATTTTTAATCTCCTTATATTGCTCTTTATTAACATTTTTAATGATTCTTTTATTTAAACCCGGTCAAAGAGAGCCTCTGCCTTTTATTGAAAATATTCCATTTGCTTTTGTATATTCTATTTTAGCATTTTTTGTTTTGTTTTTATCTCAATTATTTCTTCAGAGATTTTTTATTAGAGATAAGGTAAATTATTTCAACCTGGTTATATGGTTAATATTTAATTCTTTTTTAATCGCTCATGGTAATTATGTTATAGGTTATATTATTTTTCATAATCCGTTAAAGATTCAATATTATTTGGAACTGGTGTTTGGTACTATCTCAACAGCAAGTATTATTTTTTTTATTGTAATTCTTGTTTACCAATACTTTAATCTTAAAAAGTGTATTGATGAACAAAATCTTTTAGTTTTTGAGAGTGATAAAGGACAACAAATTACTTTGCAGGCAGATAATCCGGATAATAATGTTAATATAGAAAGTGCACAGCTTGTATATATTGACGCAATGGAAAATTATATTGTAATTCATTATCTTAATAATAATGATTTATTAAGTAGTAAAATTTTAAGAACGACTATGAAAAAAACAGAAAAAGCTTTAAAACAGAATTCAGAATTTATTCGTTGCCATCGTTCTTATATGGTTAATAAAAATTATGTAGCCCGGATTAACAAAATTGGTCAATGTTTCGAGCTAATCCTGAAAGTTAATAACATTGCTATACCTGTTTCAAGAAAATTAAATAATCAAATAAAATTTATTTTTTTTAAAATATTCAATAAATAAAGAACTATAACTGTTTTCTATTCTAATTTAAAATCATAAAGGATTTTTAATAATATAAAAAAGTCAAAAATATAATATTTTTTTACGAATTAATAATTACATTTAAGATGTTTTTGCAATATCTTAATTATTATGTTATTTTTAATATTAATAATTGTATTATATTTTTTGTGGAGATAACAACTATGAAAAGAATAAAGAAATTTTTGTATATATTTATTATTGGAATTTTTATTTCTTTAAATTTCACCTGCATCTCAACCAATGAAACCGGAAGAACAAGTTTTATTATGACATCAGAGTCTCAAGAAAATGAAATGGGTGAGGACTATTATAAAGAAGTATTAAAAGAATCAAAATTATCAAGTAATAAAAGATGGGTAGAATTGGTAAACAGAGTTGGTAAAAGGATAGCTGCTGTTTCAGGTAAAGATTATGAATGGGAATATAATGTAATTCAGTCAAAAGAGATAAATGCATGGGCATTGCCTGGAGGAAAAATTGCTTTTTACGAAGGAATAATGAAAATATTTGATAATGAAGCTGAAATAGCAGTTGTAATGGGGCATGAAATTAGTCACGCTGTTTTACGTCATGGAGGTGAAAGAATGTCACAGGGTATGGTTATAAGTATATTGGGCACTGTTTTGGATTCTCTAACACAAGAAAATCAATATAGAGAATTATTTTTAGGTGCGTTTGCTGGAGTAACAACATTGGGTGTAGTATTACCTTACAGCAGAGTTCATGAATATGAAGCTGATAATTATGGTACAATGCTTATGGCTAAAGCCGGATATGATCCAAGACAATCTGTAAAATTTTGGGAAAAAATGAGTAAATTATCAAAAGGCGGAAAACCGCCGGAATTTTTATCAACACATCCTTCAGATGAAAATCGGATTAAAAAATTAGAAGAATTATTACCGGATGCTTTAAAAGAATATAACAAAGCAAGTAAAAGATATGGATTAGGCAGTAAAGTAAACTAAAAATAATTTAATAATTCTTAACAATTAATCATGAAAAAATTTTTTAAAATAAATTTCCTTATAAATTATATTGTTATTTTCGGGATTATATCTTTATTCATAGAAGATATAGCAAGAAAATATATTGTAATATTTTATATAAATCAAATTTTAGATTATTTAATTTTCGTTTTATATTTTACAAGTGTTGCATTAAGTTTTAGAAAAAGTCTTAAAGAAAAAACTTCACACATAAAAAATTATATAGAATTATTTATATTGCTAATTTTCTCGGGATTATTTCTTTATAATAAATTTTATATAACTTTTGTTAAAGAGTATACTCTTGAGTATATTTATGCAAGAGCTATCTTAATCAGAAATGTTTTTTTAATTTTTAAATTATTATTACGGGTTAATAAATTAAATTTATTTCTTAAAAAATTATCAGCAAATCCTGCTCAAGCTATGATATTAAGTTTTTTAATTGTAATTTTAATTGGTACAATATTACTAATGATGCCTATTTCAACTCCGGATAATTCAAGGATTGGATTTATTAATGCATTTTTTACTGCAACTTCCGCAGTCTGTGTTACCGGTTTAATTGTCGTTGATACAGGAAGTGCTTTTTCATTATTTGGACAAAGTATAATTATGATTCTTTTTCAAGTCGGAGGTCTTGGGATAATGATATTATCATATTTTTCAGCCTTTATTATTGGAAAGAAAATTTCTTTAGAGGATAAATTAACTTTATCATTTATGATTAATGAAAATGATACACAAAAAATTTCCAAGCATATTAAAAGAATTATTTTAATTACATTTTTTGTTGAATTATTAGGAGTTATATCATTATTTTTTATATTTAATAATAATTTTAATAATCCTGTAAAAGCTATTTATTTTTCTTTTTTTCATTCAATATCTGCTTTTTGTAATGCAGGTTTTTCACTTTTTTCAGACAGCTTTGAACAATTTAAATCTAATGGTTTATTGAATTTTACAATTTGTTTTTTAATAATAATTGGCGGATTAAGTTTTAGTGTATTAACAAATTTTATTCAATTTATTAAAACAAGGATAAAAAAATATTGGATGAGAAAAGAAGAAAAACAGGTACACTTATCTTTAAATACTAAAGTTGTTTTAATAGCTACGCTTTTTTTAATAATTATTGGATTATTAATTATTTATCAATTTGAACATAGTAACCTGGTTAAATTTGATTTGAAAACTCAATACTTAAGTGCTTTTTTTCAATCAGTTACATTAAGAACAGCCGGATTTAATACAATTAATTTTTCTATATTAAATAGTTTTACATATTTTATTATGATATTATTTATGCTTATTGGAGGAGCATCCGGTTCAACAGCCGGTGGTATTAAGGTTAATACTCTTGGGATTATTTATGCTTACATTAAATCAATTATTAAAGGTGAAAAAAATACTATTCTTATGAAAAAATCTATTTCACCTAGAACAGTAAATAATTCTTTTTTAATTATTACTTTATATTTAATATCAATTTTTCTAGCTACATTGTTTATAAGCATTAGTGATCGAACAGATTTTATTAAAATAATATTTGAAGTAGTTTCTGCAATTGGAACAGTTGGACTTTCATCCGGGATTACATCATCATTAACTTCTTTTGCTAAAATTATAATTATTACATTAATGTTTTTTGGCAGAATTGGACCATTAACAATATTAACAGCTATGGAACAAAAGAAAAAAGATTATGATATAAGATATCCGGAAGAAACGATATCCATAGGTTAATAATATTTTTATTATAAGGATTATATATATGGAAAAAGAAAGAATTTATGCAGTATTTGGACTTGGTGCATTTGGTTATGCAGTTTGTAAAGGATTATCAGAAAAAGGCGCAAAAGTTATTGCAATTGACAATGATGAAAAACAAATAAATAAAGTAAAAAATGAGGTTGCCCAAACTATATTAGTTGACACCTCAGATCAGGAAGCATTAACAAATGCCGGATTAAATGAAGTAGATGTTGCAGTTGTTGCAATTGGAGATAATATTGATTCGAGTATATTAACAACAACAATATTAAGAGAAATGGGGATACCTTTTATTATTGCAAGAGCTGTTAATGTTATTCATGCTAAAGTACTTAAAAAAGTTGGAGCTACAGAAGTTATATTTATTGAAGTTGAACAGGGGGAAAGACTTGCAAACAGGTTATATGCGCCTTTTGTTATGAGTTTTCATCCTATTTCAAAAAATTATTCAATAGCAGAAATACTTATTCCAAAAGAATTTGAGAATAAAGTAATTAAAGATCTTCACTTAAGAAAAAAATATAATTTAAATATAATATTGATTCAGAGAAGAATTGTTAAGATCGATTATACAGGTAATCAAGCAGATTCTCTGGAAGAGATACTTCCAAATCCGGATGAAATATTAAAACCAAACGACATTTTAGTGATATTTGGCAGCGAAGATGATATTTCAAATTTGAGAGGTAAGTAACATGATTTTAATTAAGAAAATGATTCTTTTTATTTTTTTTATATTATCAGTATTATTTTTATTATTTTTGGGAATTAGTTATTATAAGATTTTTATGTTTTTGATTTATAATCAGGATCATCTTTTAATAAAATATCATGCAGAGAATTTTATATATTTTTCAATTGTAGCAGTTTTAATATTATTAACAATATTTATTATATTATTAATTAAAAGTAGAAATATTTATAAAGAGCTTGATAAAGTAATAGAAATTTCTAAAAATAGTAATATAGAAATTGATGAGTTCTTAAAAAGGTTAGGTAATTTTGGAAATAAAGTCAATGAATTAACAAAAAATATTACAAAGATAAGTCATTTAAAAACTTTAAAAATATCTACATACTGGAATTTACTAAATTTTTTTATTGATAATTATAGCAGTGAAATATTATTAATTGCGCATGACGGATTTATAATCAATATAAGCAGTGATATGTTTTTAAATTTAGGGATTGAAAAAAAAGAAATAATAAAAAAAAATTTAACTGAAATATTTGAAGATTTTAATTTTAAAGAAATTATAAATAAGTTAAACACATCTAAATTACCGATAACAATAAAAAATAAAATACTTACTTATGAAAAAAAAAGAGATAAATTTAATTTAACTTTTTATCCGTTTTTTGATCAAGAAAATAATTTAACTTTTATTATTGCATCTAAACGAGAGAAAGATACCAGGATTATTGAAGAAATGCTGTCAAAACAGGAAGAAGTTACTGGAAATAAAAAATTTAAAATATTAAATTTTGTTGGAGGTATTAAAAAGAATATAAAGAAAATTAATATCTTTAAACAAAAAAAATAAATTTTATATTAAATGAATAATTTATATTATTTTTTTTCAAATTATTTATGACGATATTTAATTACCTTAACTTTTTCAAATGTTACTAATCCTTCTATTATTGTTTCATCTAAAAAAGGTAATATTTTATTGATATTCTCTTCATTATCAATTATTTCTATTATAATAGGCAGGTCTATAGATAAATCTAATAATTTTGCGCTATGCATCCTGCTATCAGCACCAAATCCTAAGATTCCTTTTATAACAGTTGCCCCTGAAAGTTTTATTTTTTTTGCATATGAAACTATTTGTTCATAAAGAGGTCTACTATGATATTTATCATTCTCTCCGACAAAAATTCTTAGTAAAACAGCATTTCCTAATTCTTTCATAATATTTCACCTCATTATTTTTAATAATAATCGTGAACAATATATCCCAATTATAACACAAAGTAATCCTAAAATAGTATTTAAAATAATATTTATAATACTTATATTAATTTCTCCATTATTAATTAAATTGATTGTTTCCAGTGTAAAAGAAGAAAAGGTTGTAAAACCTCCCAGAAAACCAATAGTAACTAATACTTTTATTTCCGTTGGGATTATAACACTTTGAAATAGCTCAAATGAAAGTCCAATTAAAAAAGAACCAGTTAGATTTACTATTAATGTTCCAATTGGGAAATTTTTAGATATAATTTGAGACGTTAATACAGAAATTGAATATCTGCATAAAGCACCTAAGCCACCGCCAATAAAAATTGAAATATATTTCATTCTATTATCCTGAAAAAAGTAGTGTCATTTTAAAATTTTAAAAAATAATTAATTTCGTCATTGCGAGTAGGAACTACAAAGCAATCTATTTTAATCAAAGTAAATATAGATTGCTTCGGGTTAAAAAACACTCGCAAAGACGTATAATGATTTTTTATTTACTAAATTATACACAATATATAATTTTTTTCAAATTTTTCTATAATTAATATTTTCTATTTAAAAAAAATATGTTATAAGCATAATATACTTTTCAAAAATAGTTCTTGAAAAAATCTTAGTATAATCTGGGAAAATAATTCACTATTTTATTAACAATAACTCGGTAATAAAAAAATATTAATTTATTGATAATAGAAATAATTATTATTTTTTGAAAAGTAATATTATTAAATAAATAAAAGAGGTTTATTGTGAGTTCTGTATTAGAAAAATATAATAAAATTAATAATAATATAAAGAGTAATATTGAAAAGCAGATTCATAATAAAATAATTATCCAGGTCGGTAATGCTACTTGTGAAAATGCGGCAGGTTCAAGAGAGGTGTTAAAAGAATTTCAAAAACTTTTATCCGCTTCAAACCGTGATGATATTATGATTAAAGAATCCGGATGTACGGGAAGATGTGCTGCTGAACCTATTGTAAGTATATATTTACCGGGTAAAACTCCATTTAAGTATGCTTCTGTAACACCAGAAATGGTCTCTCATATTTTTACAGAAACTGTAATTAATAAACGAATGGTTTTAGACTATTTATTAGATAAAAAAACTAAGAATGTTTATAAAAATATTGTTACATTTTTATCTAATAAGAAATGCCCGTGTGATAAAATTGACTGTATTTCTTATTTTAATGAAAAGATAAAAAAAGAAGGTATTAAAGAAGACACGGTTCGTGCTTTTAAAGGCAGCGGATTTTCTTTTACCAGTAAAGATGATAACCAACAGTGTTACATGATTGTTTATCCTGAACATATTTTATATAAAGTTGAGAATAAAATTGATATTGATAATATAATAAAAAGTCATATTAAGAATAATAAAATTGCTGAAGAATTGGTAATTAAAAAAGATTTTTTAGGTGATAGATTTTTTGATACTTACGGAGATGTTCCTTTTTTTAACAAACAAACTCGATTAACATTAAGAAATTCCGGTATTATAGATCCGGAGAATATAGATGATTATATTTTTTATGATGGTTTTGCTGCATTAGCAAAAGTTTTGGATTCAATGACTCCTGAACAAGTAATTGATGAAGTAAAAAAATCAGGCTTAAGAGGAAGAGGCGGTGGAGGATTTCCAACTGGAATAAAGTGGGAAAATACAAGAATTCCGGATGGTAAAATTAAATATATTATTTGTAATGCAGATGAAGGTGATCCTGGTGCTTTTATGGATCGAAGTACATTAGAAGGAGATCCTTACAGTATTATTGAAGGAATGGTTATAGGAGCATATGCAATTGGAGCTTCTAAAGGGTATTTTTATATTAGAGCAGAATATCCTTTAGCAATTGAACGAATTGAGAAAGCTATTAAAAAAGCAAGAGAATTAAATTTTTTAGGGGAGAATATTTTAGGATCAGGGTTTAATTTTGAACTTGAAATTAGATTAGGAGCAGGTGCTTTTGTATGCGGAGAAGAAACAGCTTTAATTCATTCGATTGAAGGAAAAAGGGGGCAGCCTCGAATTAAACCGCCATATCCGTCTCAAGAAGGATTATGGGGGAAACCAACAGCAATAAATAATGTTGAAACATGGGCTAATATTCCTGTTATTTTTTTATATGGTTCAGAGTGGTTTGCCGGTATTGGCACAAAAAAAAGCACAGGTACTAAAGTTTTTGCTCTTGCCGGAGATGTAAGAAATACAGGACTGGTAGAAGTACCAATGGGGACAACATTAAGAGACATAATTTTTGATATAGGAGGCGGAGTACCGTTTGATAAAAAGATAAAAGCTGTTCAAACAGGTGGACCTTCTGGTGGTTGTATTCCAGCTGATAAATTAGATACAATTGTTGATTATGACAGTTTAACAGAAGCAGGATCAATTATGGGTTCAGGTGGGATGATTGTATTAAATGAAGATAGTTGCATGGTGGATGTAGCAAGATTTTTTTTAGATTTTACTAAGGATGAATCATGCGGTAAATGTACTCCATGCCGTGAAGGAACTGTAAGAATGCTGGAAATATTAAATAAAATTATTGATGGAAAAGGAACACTTGAAGATTTAGATAAACTCGAAAGACTTGGAAATGTTATTAAAAAAGCTTCATTATGCGGATTAGGTCAAACCGCACCTAATCCTGTTTTAAGTAACCTGAAAAATTTCAGGAAAGAGTTTGAAGCACACGTAGTAGAAAAAAAGTGTCCGGCAAAAAAATGTTCTAAACTTATAACCTATGAAATAATTAAAGATAAGTGTATTGGTTGTACAGCATGTGCCAGAATATGTCCTGTAAATTGTATTTCTGGAAAAGCTAAAGAGGTTCATTTGATTGATCAATCAATATGTATTAAATGCGGGCAATGTTATACAACATGTAAATTTGATGCAATAGGGAAAATATAATGGAAAATAAAAAAATTAATATAAAAATTGACGGTAATATTTTAAGTGTTGAAAAAGATACAACAATAATGCAGGCAGCAGAAAAGATTGGTATTAAGATACCAAGACTCTGCTATCATCCAAAACTATCAATAGAAGGTGCCTGTAGAATATGTATTGTAGAAGTAAAAGGAATGAGAAACTGGATGGCTTCCTGTGCAGTTAAGGTTTGGGAAGGCATGGAAGTTACTACTTCGTCACCGGAAATACGTGAAGCTCGAAGAGATATTGTAGAGTTGATTCTTGATAATCATCCTAAAGAATGTCAGTTGTGTGAAAGAGACGGGAATTGTGAACTTCAAAATCTTGCATATACAATGGGTGTTAGAGACAGGCTTTTTGAAGGAGAACGTAAAATTTTTAAAGTTGAAGACTCCAGTTTTTCTGTAGTAAGAAATTCTGAGAAATGTATCTTATGCCAGAGATGTGTTCGTGTTTGTTCAGAGATTCAGGGAGTGAATAATTTAAGCCAGCATTTTAGAGGTTTTAATACAGTTGTAACACCGGCATATAATGGTGACATGATTGATTCTGTTTGTATTAATTGCGGGCAGTGTATAAATGTATGTCCAACAGCTGCATGGATAGAAAAGAGTTTAACAGATAATGTATGGAAAGCTTTAAGTAATCCTAAAAAACATGTTGTTGTACATATTGCTCCATCAATAAGAGCAGCAATAGGAGAGGGATTTGATTTACCTCCAGGTACTCCGGCAACCGGTAAAACTGTTGCTGCATTAAAGAGATTAGGTTTTGATGTTATATTTGATACAAATTTTGGAGCTGATTTAACTATTATTGAAGAATCTCATGAGTTTTTAGAGCGAGTTAAAAAAGGCGGGCCTTTCCCATTAATTACTTCATGTTCACCTGGATGGGTAAATTTTATGGAAAGATTTTATCCGGAATTTATTCCTAATATGTCATCATGTATGTCTCCAATGACAATGTTGTCTTCAGTAATTAAAAGTTATTATGCAGAAAAACAAAATATTCCGGTTGATGATATTTATGTTGTTTCAATAATGCCGTGTACTGCAAAAAAATTTGAATCAATAAGAAAAGAGTTTTATACTGAAGATGGAATGCCTTTTACTGATGCGGTATTAACAACAAGAGAATTAATTTGGATGATAAAAGCTTATGGTATTGATTTTGTGAATCTTCCGGATGAGACTTTTGATAATCCTCTAGGTTTTTCATCAGGAGCTGCTGATATATTTGGAACAACTGGCGGAGTTCTGGAAGCTGCATTAAGAACAGCTGTAGAAAAAGCAACAGGAAAAAAATTAAAAGATATCAATTTTAAAGAGGTAAGGGGAGTTACTGGTTTAAAAGAAGCTACAGTATCTGCAGGTGATTTAAAATTAAAAGTTGCAATTGCAAATGGATTGCAAAATGCAAAAACAATTTTAGATCGTGTTCTTGCAGGCGAAGAATTTCATATTATAGAAATAATGGCATGCCCTGGCGGTTGTATTGGTGGAGGCGGACAGCCTTATCCTCCTAAAGGATATTATACTATTGATTATGAACTTTATAAAAAGAGAGCTAAAGCTTTATACGATGTAGATTCTGGAAAACAAATTAGACAATCGCACAATAATCCATTTATTGAGCAATTATATAAAGATTTTTTTATAGAACCTGGAAGTGATATTTCTCATAAATTACTTCATACAAAATATAAAAAACAATTTCCACGGGGGATTAAATAATGAATATTAGAGAACCATTAAAAAAGACACTTGATAAAGATATTGTTGCATATATTAATGAACATTTATCAATGGAGAACAAAGAAAGTTATCTAATTTCAATATTGCATAAAGTACAGGATAGATATGGTTTTTTATCTCAAGATCATATGCAGGAAATTGCCGAAACATTGGGAGTTTCTGCAGCTACTGTAAGCGGTGTTGCTACTTTTTATCATTTTTTCAGGTTAACTCCTCAAGGAAAATATAAAATATCGATATGCATGGGAACAGCTTGTTATGTAAAAGGTGCTGATATGATTGATCAAGCATTTAAAGATGAATTGGGAATTAAAGAAGGTGAAACAACAAGTGATGGAATGTATTCATTAGAGCATACAAGGTGTTTAGGAGTATGCGGTTTAGCGCCAGTTGTAATGATAAATGATAAAGTTCATGGTAAATTAACTCCTGAGATGGTTCCATCATTAATAAGAACTATAAGAGATATCGAAGCTGAACGAATTTAAAGATATAATAATATTTAATAAATATTTGTTTTTATATATTATATAACTTATTTAGAAAAAAATAAAATAACTAATTGGTGCGTAATAATTACAAAAATTATTTACGAATTTTGTCTAATAATTCATCAGGAACTTCTTTAATTAAATTAGAATCTAATTTGATGCCTTTTTTATAATATTTGATAGCATCTTCATTGTTTTTCAATTTGTACTCGCAATAACCAAGTTTAATATATGACTCTTTATCGTTATTATTTATCATAATTACTTTTTGATAATCTTCTTTTGCCTTTTTATATTCTTTCAAATCAATCCATACATTTCCTCTGTTAAAAAACAAATCAGGATTTTTTGTTTTTTCATTAATAATTTTATTGTAATTCTTAATAGCTTCATCAAATTTGTTAATTTCTCTATATAATATACCAAGCATCCAATATGCAGAAGAATTATTACCATCTAATTCTACTACTTTTTTAAAATCTGCTAGAGCTCCCTCAATATCTCCATTATCATATTTAGCGTTTGCTCTGTTATAATATGCATCTACATATGAAGGATTTAATTGGATTACTTTAGTATAATCAGTAATTGAATCTCTATAGTTTTTATTCTTATAATAGGAATAAGCTCTATAAAAATAAGCATCAATAAAATTATTATTCAGTTCTATAATCTTTGAAACAATTTGAATTACCGTATTATATTTCTTTCTCTTTAAATTTCTTTTAGCTTTTTTGAAAAGGATATATTCATTTTTATTCATAGTTTTTTTTAAATATTTACTCATATGCCAGCTGTTTGTTAATTTTTTAATTAAAGGCATTTTATTTAAGTAATTTATATATATAAAATAAACTAATAAATAAGAAAATGACCAAAAGATTACTGATGCAAGAAATATTTTATCTTTAATAATAAATCCTTTAAAAATATATAAAATTATACTACAACCAAGAATTATTATACCTATAAGCTTAAACCTATTAATGCAAAGTAATAAACCAACAGTTCCTATTAATTGAATTAATGAATTAATTGTAAATATTTTATCTAAAGGATAAATAAATGTAAAAAAAATGATTGTGATTATTAGGGCTATGATAATTAAACTTAAAATAATATTCATGATTATTAAAAATTTTTTATTTGACATTATATTATTGTCCAAAACACTTACCCTCATAATTAATTTTAATTATATTGCCTTTTGGTAAAAATCACTATTTATTTTTATTGCTTAATAACCATCTTATAAATGGTTTTTTTAAAGAAATTGCATTCTCAGGACACAGTTCCTGACAACAAAAACATTTTATACATTTTGAGTAATTATAAACCGGCTGTTTTAATTTATCCTTTTTATTCCAGTTTAATGCATTAGGTTTAACAGGACAAATATTTATACAAACTCCGCATTTCATGCATTTTAATTTATCAATAACTGGTTTTGGAATTAATGTATTTGTAAGAAATTTTTTTAAACCAGATCCTTTATATGGTTTTATTTCAGATCTATCTACATTGAAATTATTTATTTTAAACATATTAAAATCATCACCAACTAATTCTATCTCATTTTCCAGATATGTTCCATGACCGGTTTCTTTACCATAAATATTAGTTGGTACAAGTTCAGGTTTTATATTAATAAGTCTGCATACAGTTGCATCCAATGCAATCGGATCTGTTGAAAATAGTATAATATTCATATTTACAGGATTGCCACCGCTTGGACCATTTCCTTCCATTGCCTGGATTCCGTCCATTATGTAAAGTCTTGGTTTAATATATCTGTCCAGATCAATTAACATTCTGGCAAACTCAAAAGCATTTGGCAGTTTTAAGTGATATTCTGCTTTTATTGGACCGGGGATGCACCCAAATTGATTTTTTACAGAACATGTCATTTTTAAAAATCCATGAGTTTTTAATTTTGGAATACTTATAACAGCATCATTTTCTAAAACACCGTTAGCAATAAAAAACTTTTTATTTTGTCTGCCTTTTTTAAAAAAAATTTCTTTGCCATTTTTAAAATCAGCTAAATTTATATTAAGTTTTTCTGCGGCTTGAGCTAAACCCGCTTTTTGTGCTGCTTTTGCTGTAGAACCAAAACCAGGACTGTCCCCATAACTAACTTTAGTAGAATAAGATTTAAATATTTCAGCAACAGCTTTAAATACTGCAGGATGAGTAGTTACGCATTTTTCCGGCGCAAAACCCATAAGTAAATTTGGTTTTAGTAGAATTTTTTCATTTTTATTGGCAATTTTATCTATACCGCCAATTAATTCAATACCTTTTTTTACTGCGTTTTTTACTAAATTATAATCATAAC
>CAZYID010000058.1:0-16438 GCA_964646595.1 uncultured Spirochaetales bacterium
CCGAGCTCTTCAATTTTTCGCATATTGACAGGATGTCAATTTAGCGCCTGCAAGAGAGAGTAGCGCCACAGCAGCCGGAGAGAACCGATGAGGTTCTCTTTTAGAGCATCGTTCCAGTACCATGGAAGTAAACAGATCTGGAGTGTAAGCTTCAAAATATCATCATTATAAGCATTTCTTTTTAAACAAGGGGATTACTGAACTTGTGATTGTACAGGTTTATATGTGTGTTAATTGTTGATGAAGGTAATGATGTGGATGAGGAGTTAGGGGAAGTTGAATTCAACAGTTAAATAATTGAAGAAATTTTATTAATTATTTCATTATCATCTAAATTCATATTACAAATTTCTAAATCATAATCAAAACTAACTGAAGATGCTTTTTCATTAATTTCATTTATAATATCATCTGATACATTAACATGTATCAATTTATCTCGGTTTTTAATTCGTTCTAAACATAAATTTGGTTCTGCATATATTTTAATAAGTTTAACATTATATTTACTCTGTAAATTATTAAGAAATGATTTAAAATTATATGTTCCGGTAGATTCAATTATTAATTTACTAGATTCATTAAGTCTTACGTCAATTTCATTTTCTACATTTCTAAATCCCTTTTTTAAATAGGAAGAAGATAATTTTTTTTCTTTTAATTTTAACCAGATTTTTTCAACTCTAAAAAAAGGAATCAAAAATTTTTTTTCCATTAAGGTTCCAATATAAGTTTTTCCGCTGCCTTTAGGCCCTACTAGGATTATTAAAGTTTTTGTTATCATATTTGAACTCAATTTTGCGCAATTACAAATTTTTTTATAAAAATACAATATCAATTTATATTATTTAAAACAATAAAAAAATCTTTCTCCCTGACCAGAGCCAAACTTAAGGTTTTTTTCAAACTCATAGTAATAATAATTAAATCAATATACTATCTATGAATTTGAAAGTTATTTATTTCATAAGTTAATTTAATTAAGTTTGTTATTGATTGGGTAAGTATTGATGATAATTAGATAATAATTATTACATAATAAAGGACTGTTTTTAATAAATGCAGATCTTTTTTTATTTATGAGTTACGTGTACTGTAACGTTTGTCACCATATCATTTACTAGTTCGATATATAGTTTATCAGTAATCAATGTATATTGAGAAAACCATGAGGGAGTAGGTGTAGCCTTGGGCTGTTGTCCGTATGTTGTTCCTGTTGAGTCATTTGCCATCCAGCCGATCAGACTCATGGAGTAAGAACTGTTCAGGCTATCGAGATCAATAATGTCCGTCCAATATATAAATGAAGGTCTGTCGTAGAAGTAGGAATTATCGTTTTTCGATCGGTCAATTTCGAAACATACACGAATCTTGCGAATTGCCGTTGGATTTAGATCGCGCGTAATGGTTAATGCCAGATTGGTTGAGGCACCGGTGACTCCGTCAACACTTCCGTTCTGTGGTCGTTTTAGAGTGCTCCAGTAAGGAAGTGCATCTCCCAAAAGAGTTTCTTTAGATAGTTTTTTAGTAACATATAAATTCTGAAGGTTGTTTCCGGATTCATCTTCTATCCAGGCTACATATGATAGACCTGTACTGGTACTAGGTCCGGCAAAGACAAATTTCACTTCGAATTCCACTGGCTCAGCAGCTGTATCGTCCGCTGGTTCAGAAGCTGTATCGTCAGATGAAGAATTGTTTGAACCTGATCCTGATGACTGGTCGCTTTCCGCTACATTACAGCCAAATAAGAGAATGGAAAGCAGTATTAACAATGCAGTATTAAATATTTTTTTCATGATTTTTTCCTTACTTTTTATTTTATAATAAACATGTATTTCTATTAGGATCAGCAAACTCTTAATAGCGTTAAACCGCCAAAATCACAATATACCTTTTGGTATGAATTACAAAATCATTTGTTACTAATTCCTATGAATACGCTACACTTTTCAGCATCTAAACAGAAGACGGTTTCCCGTGCTGACATATCAAACGGTCCGATACGGGAAAAAAATATCCGGATTTAAGTCTTAAAGTTTTTAATTTTTTTCTATTTTTTTGTGAGTTATCACAAGATTAAAAAATATACTTATTTTTTAGAAACGGGGACAGAGCTGGTGTTTGAGCAGATTTATTAAACAATTTCCATTATTGCATTCTGAGAATGTAATAAATATTCCTTTGCTGCAAAGTTTAAACATAATTTAGAATTCATTGCATCAATTGAAACTTCTTCTCCTCTGGTTACAGGCGGGCAGGGTAAAAATATTGATTTTTTAGATAGTTTTAATAAATGTTTATTTTTAACTTGATAAGGCAAAAATAATTTTTTAATTTTATTTTTATTATTAACATTATCAGATTTTGGCCAGCAATCAGTATAAATTAAATCAACAGATTCGTTTATTAATTCCATATCATTGCTGGTCTTGATTTTTCCTTTAGAATTTTTATTTAAATTATTAATTAATTTTTCATCTGCTAAATATTTTTTTGGTGCAATTTGAGTTACTTCTATAGGAAATTTTACTGAAGCTTCAAACCAACTCATACATAAATTAGTTACTTCACCAATGAAAATCATTTTTAAATCATTTATTGTTTTTCTGTATTGTCTAATAAATTGTAAGTCTCCCATTATTTCACAAGGGTGACTTAAATTCGTTCTTGCATTAATAATTGGTATATCTGCATTAACAGCCAAGTAAATTAAATCATCATGTTTTTTTGCTCTAATTACAAGAAAATTAAACCAATTTTTTAAATAATATCCAATATCTTCTAATGGTTCATGGATACCGATTTCTCCTGGAATAAATGAAACTATTGCTCCCATAGATTTTGCACCAATTTCAAATGCCATTCTATTCCTAAAACCTTGCCCAAAAAACCATAATCCAATTTTTTTATTTTTTAAACTTTGCGGCATTTTATTTTTATGCCATAATTCTTGAAGTTTATCAGCTCTATTTAATATTTCAACAAGTTCTTCAGTTGAATAATCTAATAGTGAAATAAAACCTTTCATCAATTTATCCTTATTTTTTGCTTTATAAAATTTTGCTAACTGTTTAGGATTATGTTTATTTATAATTTTTAATATTTGTTGTTTTACCTAATCCTTGTATCCATTTGATATATGAAACAACTTTTTCTTCCAGAGTCCTGGAATATTCGAATCCTAAAGCATTACTAATATTATTTGCAAGTTCATTGAATATCGCTATCATATTATATAAAGCTTTCCAATTTTCTTCTATAGAAGCTCCTGTAAATGTTGTTTCAATTTTTTTCCAAATATCCGGTTTTAAATATTTTTTAATCCATCTGCCATATTTATTTGTAGTAATTTTCCAATTATGATTTAATCCAATATACCATTCTATAATAACTAAAAAATAATTAAATCTTAAAATATTATCAAGCATATATTTTGCATAAAACAATTCATCTCTCCATAGATTTTTTGCAACATATATTGTGTCCCAAAAAAAAGAGTTTACTTTATCTTCAAAATCGTCTTTGGTTGGTTTTTTTATATTCAATTTAGAAAAGTCTGGTTGGCGGATGTTTTGTGCATGATTTTCTTTATCTACAATTACTTTATAGCCGGCATCATAATGAGAATGATATTTCGGAATATTATTAGTTATTTGGAAATCAATTCTGGTTCCATCTTGAAATTGAATTAATCGGGTTATCCAATCTTTTAATATTGTTGACTGAGGTTTAAGAGGCCAACGAACCATTATTTTACCTAACTGCTTTTCAATCCATTCATCATTTTTCAGACAGAATTTTAAATTTTTTACATGAAGCTCTATATCATAATCAGATAAAATATCCATATGATTATTTTGATAACTTCTTGAACTTGTTAAAATTACTGCAAATATATCAGGATTATTATTGCACCAATTAATAAGTTTATTATAAATTAAATTATCATTTTTCATAATTAATTCCTTAATTAATTATAATGTTTACCGCTACCCGAAGTCCGAGCGTAGCTAGGATTAGGGCGAAGGCTGATTTATCAGCTGGATCCGAGTAGCGGTTGTTATATGAAGTTTCACGCAATATCTATATTTTTTAAAGACATTGATAAAAAGCATCATACAATGCCTTTGCTCTTGGATCGATAGATAAATGGGCTCCCATTTTATTCATTACATAAGAAAATCCAACTTTTTTAACAGGATCCGCAAAACCAATTGAGCCACCTGCTCCAAATACACCATAAGAATTTTCGTCAAAACCAAATTGGATACTCTTGCTAGGTTTGATAAATCCTAAAGAAAATATCATGTCTGTTTTTAACACTAAATCAACCTTTTGATTTCTTGGCATACTTGCAGGGGCAGAAATAGCTTCAAGGATATCTTGTTTAAGATTTAAAGTTTTACTGCCTGTTGCAAATTCACTATATATCTTTGCTATACTTCTTGCATTTCCAACTCCGTTTCCAGATCCCATTTCAACGGCTAATACTTTTCTTTTATTGAAGTTGCCATGATTTGTGACAAATTTAGGATTGAGCATTGTTCTAGATGCTAAGGACCAGGGGTTCAGTAAACTCAAAACAAAATTCAAAGGCATTTTAAATAGCATTTCAATTTTAGGAAAAGGAACAAGTTTGGCTAATTTATCTTCTGGAATATATTCAGGTAAACCGATATAAAAGTCTAAATCTAAACGAACTGCTATTTCATCATGAAAAAATTTTCCCAGGCTTCTATTTTTCGAATCAACTCTACGAATAATTTCGCTTTGGAACCATTGATTATTCCAGCAGTGATATCCTTGTTTGGTACCAGGTTTCCATGCTGGTTTTTGCTTTGCTAGTATTTTAGCTAATCTGTCAAAATCCGCAATTGTTTCTAGTGTTATTTTTTCATCTATTGCACTCAAACCAGCCTGATAGTCTAATAGTTGTTTAATAGTAATATTTTCTTTCCCGTTCTGAGCAAAATCCGGCCAATATGTACTAACTTTTTCTTTGTAATCAAGAAGTCCTTGAGAATAAGCCAATGCAATTGCCATTGCGGATAAACCTTTTGTTGTTGAAAAAACAGGAACAATTGTGTCTTGCTCCCAGTTTAAAGTTTTGTTTTTATCCCGATAGCCTCCCCATAAATCAACAACTTTTTGGCCTTTTAAATAGATTGTACAAGCAGCTCCGATTTCATTTCTTTCAGTAAAATTTTTTTCGAACTCCATTTTGACCTTCTCGAAACCTGAGGCAATTGTTCCTTGTATCATTTTTTTATCATTTTTAGTATTAAGCATTTAATTGTTTTTCCTTTATCTGTTTGTGTGTAATTTCATATGACTTTCACGGGTTTATGAAGTTGCCCGCTTTATTTAAGTAAATTTTTAATTTACGAAAAATAAATAAAGTTGGATTAATGATCCCAAAGATTATATTTTTTAATTATTTATACCAACTTAGTATTTCTTCCCAATATGATTTGTCCCATTTTTCCGGATCAAATATTATCTTTTTTTTATTATCCGGATTATCAGATCTGTAATTCCAGAGACAAAAATGCCATCTCCGGGATTTTGCAATATCAACATAATCAGAGAGATATTCTACTCCATCTTTTTGGTGGAACTTAAGACCAAATTCACCTAATAAAATAGGTACATTATATTCTTTTTGAAATTTTATAACTTTAGATAATATGACATTTTCAAGCAGCTTTTTATTAAATAATACATCTTTACCAGATGTCATACACCAGTAAAGATCATGGTATTCTTTTGTATTTTTCTTATTTGCATGAGAAAAATCATATGGTACATATGAGTGAACATCATATATAATATAAGGATCTTCCTGCTTTTTCAATAAATCCCACCATTCTGGATTAGAATAAGTAATATTTTGTACTATTAAGGGAAGATTTTTATTTACAGTTCTGATCTCTTTAATGAAATATTTAAACATTGCATGCACATCAATGTTTTTCTTTTTTAGTTCTTCTTTAAGTTCATTGGGAGTATTAATTTTACCTGAATTTATTTCTTTCCATAATGGATTTGGTTCAACCATTAAATTTAATCCAACAAATAATGGATCATTTCCATAATTTTTTGCATATTCTTTTAACATTTCTGCATATTTTTCCCGGGCTTTTTTATCTGTCCAGATTTTGTCTGTATTATCATCTGCTACATCTTTTCTTCCGGGCCCGGCTCTAACATCTATAACATAGTAAATATTTGTTTCTCTACAAAATTTAATCATATTTTCCAGAGCATCTTTGTTTTCTTGAATAGGATTATATGGAGCACGGAAGTTATATGTTCCTCCATATATATTTATTTTAATAAGATTAGCTTTTGTTTTTTTTAGATCTTTAATATCTTTTATAGTTTTTTCATACGGATCACTGTAACTCCAGTAATTAACATTAAAACCTTTAAAAAAAGAGGGTTTCAGCCAGAGTTCATATTTTGTGTTTCTGCTTATATTATTTTTACTATTTTTTTGAGAATTGTGAGTTTCAAGTATTTTAGAATATGGTTTAATTATTGATAAAACTAGAAAAAAAAGTATTATATATTTAATTTTCATTTTCATTTTTTCCTTTTTTTAAAAAATAATAATTGATTAGTTATATGTATTTATTATAAGTAATATTTAATCCATCCAAAATAATCTTTAACTTTTCTATCTTTTTCTATAGATTTGATTGTCGTATCATCGCTTTCAATTATTTTTCCGGTTTTATTTTTAAGAATCATATTTTTTTTTATGATATTATTTTTATTTTCACGAAATATTATCGGGTCTATAGGAATATGTAATCTATGTAATACTTCATCCTCAAATTTAGTATCATTAATCTCCTGAAAATTAGCTTTTATTATTCCGCGCTTTACTAATTCAAGATATATTTGGTTTTCAACTTCTAAATCAAATACTTTAATTTGATTGAATTGATTTAATTGTTTGAATATATTAAATGTTTGTTCAATAACTGTATGAGGACTTAAAATTGAAAAACGTATACTGCAATAAGGCAGGATATTATCTTTTGATAAACAATGACATTCAGTTAATCCCTGGTCAGTTCGTTTTTCAAAATAATATGAATGGTAAATAGAATTGGTTTTGGTTTTATTTTCTAAATATGACATGCCGGATTTTTGAAAAAGATTGATTATTTCATTTTCTTTTACCGGAGGGTTAAATTGAACTTTAAAAAGATAAGCTTCTAAACCCATGTATGTTCCTTTTGATTATACGCAATGATTTTAGGCTAATCACTGGCAGGCTAAGCATCTTTTATATTAATTTTAAATTTTAATGATAATCCGATACCACAATTTATAAAAGGAATAATAAAAACTCCTGTGCCCCAGAACAAAACACAGTATATATAAGTTGGTGTAAATAAAATATTATTTTGCTTTCCCAAATAAAGATCAAGTCCAAGATATAAAACTTTAATACCCCCTCTTACAAAATAATCAACATAAGTTCTATAAGTAGTTACTCTTTTAGTGCCGGAAAAATTCCATTCATTCTTTTGATAGTGATCAACACCAACACCGCATGAAAAAATCCAGCTGGGAACAGAAAATTTAAATTTCACTCTATTATTTCCAAAACTAAAAAAAAAGTTCATATTCGTAATAAAATGAAATCCATGAAAATCAGAAGAACTGTATATATCATAGCCGCTGAAACTTGAATTTTCATATTTATAACCAAATAGAAAATTATTTTCAACAGAAAACATTTTATTGGCTTGTATTGTATGTGAAAATCCTAATAATGGTGAAATGCTAAATATAGTAGTACTACTACTCCATCCACCACCAGCAAATATTTCAAAATTGTACTGATTGCTAAAACCAATATAATTAGCAGCTGATAAAGCAGTTAATAAAGCAAAAAATAATATAATGAAAATAAATTTTTTCATTTCTACTCCTAAAAAGGCATTTCGCCTAATCATATATATATGTGAATTATATATGAACCAATTATATAAAATTACCTATTAAAATAAAATTCATTTTTTCATGTTTTAAAAAAATAAATATAAATTTTTAGCATTATATTGAGATTATTTTTTGTTTCTATATATTTTATTGAATTAGTAATTGTTAAAATTATATAATTATTATATTTATTTAAAATGTGAATGTTTAAAATCATCTTTGTATTATAATCCAAAATGAAATACCCTATCAAGACTGGAATGTGCAAATAAGATTATTCCAATTAATTGCATTAGAGGGATTTTAATAATAGCACCTATAATATTTTTTTTGTTGCTGATAATGATTTATTTCCGGTATTAAATAAAGTGCTGTAAGCATCAAAAATTATTGAAGTAATACTGTCAGTATTTATCATAAAATTTAATCTTGTAATTGCAGAGTTAGTTACCGTTTAATTTAATATTTTTAGGACATTTTATTGTACACTCGCAACAATTTGACCAGTAATTATAGAAAGAAGTATTTACTAGTTTTTCTATTTTATTCAAATTAAATAATAACATAGGTTTTAATCCATGATCAAATGTATAATTAAAACATTTTTTATTATTATATCCTTTTTTAGTTATTGCATGAGCAGGACAAGCATCAATGCATACTCTACAATTTTCATCACAAATACTTTCAATTTGCAGTGCATCCGGTTCTATTTTTACATTAGTTAAGATTGCAGCAAATCTAATTAATCCCCCGTACTTTTTATTATATACAATATCATTTTTACCTGTATTCCCAAGTCCTGCCTGTATTGCTGCATTTTTTAATGATATTAATCCATTTGGAAAATGTTTAATAATTTTCATTGGAGCAAAAGAAGGAATTGGTATTGAATTATGATTGTTTTTTTCTAAATATGTTACAATTTTATAAGTTAATTTATCTAAAATATTAAATACAACATGATTTGATCTTTGTATAAAATGAAGCGCATAATTATCAGCATAATACACTTCTTTTGGTACTGATGTTCCAATAACTATTACAGTTTCGCAGCTGTTTAAATAATATTTTGGGTGATTTTCTTTATTTACATTATTAAATCTGTTAATAGAGGCAAATCCAACTATTGCATTTTTATCTTCTACAATTTTTTTTACTTCATTTTTTAATGTCATAATTTAACCTTTTTAATTAAATTTACCTCAACTTCTATTTTATGAATTTTATATATATTTCATTATATTAGATCGACTATAATAACTCAACTTTTTAGGTTTAAAAATGATTAAATTTTTTAATATTTTTTTTCTACGCACTCTTCAAACTTTGCAGTTCAAACAGATACTTCCTGTTAGATGCAGTTTACCAGTTATTGTTTATAATAATATCATACAATTCTTGATGATTTGAAAAAAACGGGGCATGTCCGGATTTAATTTTTTTTGTTATTATATTATTATATCTATTACAAAGTTCATTTTGAAATTCTATTGATACTCCATTATCATATAATGTTTTAATATAATATTTTGGTATTTTTTCAAATTTTCTTGTTAATTTTATGGGAGTGTAAAATGGTAATGTTGCTTGTTTACATAATTTATTTTTTCCAAACTCAACATCTTCAATATAGCAATTATTATATAATATTTCATCAATGCTTTTCGAATTTAATTCAACAAATGACTTATCATCTGATAGGATACTATGTTGTAATAATTTTGATTTTTTATCCATTTTTAGTATACTTGATATTGTTTCATTATTTTTTGGAATAAGTGATGCTATATAAATAATTTTATCTATTTTATTATATTCAAGATCAGCAGCCTGAGATGCAACAAAACCTCCCATACTGTGTCCCACAAGAACAATCTTTTTGTCGGTTTTTTTTATAATATTTCTAATTGTTTCAATATATTTTTCTAAAGTAACTTCGTGTAAAGGTGTTTTATCATTACCATGACCTGGTAAGTCAGGAGTCGCATAATCAATATTATTTGATTTTAATAAGTTTTCAATTTTTTTCCAAACCCAGCCGCCTTGACAGGCGCCATGTATAAATATATATTTCTTCATATTTATCCTTTCAATATTAACAGTTTGAGTCTAACAATAATTATATGAATTCTACATATATCCAATTATATTCAACTTTCTAATTAATTAAAACTCAAATTTTATATTTTTTTCTATATTTTCCAGCGATCTCTTGTGATCAAGTTTTTATTTTTTTTTCAGTTATTGCAAAATCATATCTAAAGTGTTATTAATAATATTAGAAAATATTTTTTAAAGGTTATCAATGATTAAAATTGTTGAATATTTTATTAATAAACCAAAAGTAGTCAATCTCACCCTTATTTTTATTCTAATTACAGGAATCATTTCGGTTATAAAGACAAAAAAAGAAAGGATTCAATCAGATGCTGATTATGGTGTTGTTTATATTACAACAATATATCCTGGAGCATCGCCCAAAGATGTTGAGTTAAAGGTTACATCAAAATTAGAGAAAGAACTCAAGAGCATTGACGGAATTAATGACTTAGAATCTTTGTCTATGGAAGATTTTTCAACAATTGAGATAGAACTTGATGAAAAATCTAATTATGAAAAGACAAAAAGAGAGATAAGAAAGGTAATAGAAAATGTTGATGATCTTCCAGATGAAATAAAAGGAAATCCTGTTATTTCTGAGTTAAGCGAATCCATAAGACCAATGTTTGAGATATCTATAATTGGAGAAGCTGATTATTCACTTAAACGAAAATATGCCCTTGCTTTAGAAAAAAACCTTATGGCAAGTAAAAATGTGAGTAAAGTTGAAAAATATGGATTTTTAAAAAGGGAAGTAAAGATCAAGATTAACCAGGAAAATCTTAATAAGTTTTATGTCTCTATTGGAGAGATTATAGATGCAATAAAAACAAGAAATTTCAGGATGAGTGCAGGTGATTTATTAGAAGAAGATGCAGAAAAAAAATATGTTGTATATTCAGAATTTGATAATGTTAATGAACTCAATGATGTGATTATTAGGTCTGGATTTACCGGGAATAGAGTGGTTATCTCTGATGTAGCTAAAGTAATTGATGATTTTGAAAAAACAGAAACAATGGTTAGGTATAATGGCAATGAAGCTATAAATATGGTGGTTTATAAAAAATCTGAAGCTGATATGTTTAAGTTGAAGAAGGATATTAATAAAATTATAAATAATTTTAGAACAACTTTACCTGATAATATTCATACAGAAATAATAGTTGATCATACTGAGGATGTACAGAGTTTATTAACTATTGTTATGATGAATGCATTAATTGGTTTTGGGCTGGTTTTAATTGTTTTATTTATTTTGCTTAATAATAAAGTTGCATTTTGGACAGCTATGGGTATTCCTGCATCAATATTTTTAGCATTTACATTATTTCCTTTTTTTAATGTAAATATACATTATTTTTCTCTAGTAGCCATGATTATAGTACTTGGAATGCTTGTAGATGATGCAATTATTATTTCTGAAAATATTTACAGGCTTCAGGAAAATGGAATGAAAGGCAAAGATGCAGCATTAACTGGATTAAGAGAAGTAATATGGCCTGTTTTGGCAACAGTTGTAACAACAATTGTTGCATTTCTTCCTATTTTAGGAATGACAGGCACCTTGAAGAAAATATTTTTTCATATACCTGTTGTTGTAACATTACTTCTTATTTGTTCTTTACTTGAAGCAATTTTTTTTCTTCCTTCTCATATGGCTCATGTAAAAATTAATATAAAGAAAAAAGTAAATTACAAAATAAATTTTTTTAAAAACTTTGAAAATCTGTATGAAAAAGTAATCATTGGTTGTTTAAAACATAAATTTAAAACTATATTTATTTTTGTATTAATACTTCTTTTATCTTTTTTTATTTTAAGTAAAATGAAGTTTTTATTCTTTGATCTTGATGATTCTTTACGATGTTTTATAGAATATGAACTGCCAAAAGGAAGTACTTTAAATGCAACATCTAAAAAAATAAAAGAAGTAGAATCCATTCTCTCAAAATTATCAAAGGAAGAAGTTAAAAGTTTTGTAACAGTTATTGGAGAGGATAGATCAGAAGCTGCTAATTATGGTGAAATTATTTTACAAGGAAATTATTTTGCTAATACTATTATTCATCTGACTCCCCGGGAAGATAGGAAAAGAACTGCAAAGCAAATAATAACTCAGGTAAAAAAAGAGATAAAAAAAATAAATGGATTTACTAAAATTGAAGCTGATATTGTTACTGAAGGTCCTCCGGTGGGCAAAGCTGTTAATATTTCTTTTGTAAGCAATGATGATAAAGCAAGGTATGAAATAGCAGAAGATTTAAAAAATTTTTTAAAGAAACAAAAAGGTGTTACAAATATTGAAGATAATGTTGATATAGGTAAAAAACAGATAGCAATTAATTTTGACTATGATTTGTTATCAAGAAATGGTCTTGATCCATTAAGAATTGCTGACACTATCAGAGTTGCATTTAATGGGATTGTTGCTACAGATATTAAATGGGAGGGGGAAGAGGTTGATTTTAGAGTAATACTTGACGAATCCTCAAGATCTCTAGATAATACAGTTAAAGAATTAACAGTACAAAAAGTTCAGACTCTAACGGTTCAAAATAAAAAGGGAAATTTGATACCAATTGGAAAATTTATTAAACTTGATGAAAGAGATGATATTTTAAGGATTAATCATATTTTTGGAGACAGGGCTATTACTGTTTTTGCTGATATAGATACAAAAGAGAATACACCTGTTGATGTAAATAAAGAAATTAATAAAATATATTCAAAAAAAATACTCAAATATCCAGGTATGCAGATGAAGATTGGAGGAGAAGCAGATGAAATTAATAAATCTATGGATAATTTTAAAATTGCTGTAGTATTAGCGTTAATCGGGATTTACTTTATCCTTGTTATTTTGTTTAATTCATTTTTACAGCCATTGCTTGTATTAGTAGCTATTCCATTTAGTTTTGCAGGAGTAATATATACCTTTTTTATTCATGGTATGGCAATCACCATGCCTGTATTAATCGGATTTTTAGGACTTATGGGTGTTGTTGTTAATGATTCTTTAGTTATGATATCATTTATTAATAAATCCAGGGATAAAAACAAATTAATAAGTATTGATTCATTGGCAAAAGCAGCAAAAAACAGACTTAGACCGATTGTTTTGACAACTATTACAACAGCTGCAGCATTATTCCCTTTAGCTTATGGATTTGGTGGATATAATATGTTTGCAAGTCCAATGGTCATGGCTATTGCATGGGGATTGATATTTGCTACACTGGTTAC
This sequence comes from uncultured Spirochaetales bacterium, assembly GCA_964646595.1. Taxonomy (GTDB): domain Bacteria; phylum Spirochaetota; class GWE2-31-10; order GWE2-31-10; family JAFGQB01; genus CAZYID01. Next base: position 13,312 of record CAZYID010000058.1, read on the forward strand.
CCTGATCCTGATACCTTCAATGTATCTTTCTTTATCAGGATTTCATCTGTTTTTAAGAAGTAAATTTAAGAAAAAATAATTTTTTTTATTTATTTTATCTATGTTTGTAAATAGAAAAGGGGACAGAGCTGATGTTTAAGTGTAGAGCATATCAAAGCAATCTCTTATTTAAATTAAATCAGAGATTGCTTTGTTTCAGCTCTAATATTTTTAATTAAGCTCTTTTTTTTGTGTAAATAGAGACACTATAATTAAAGTAATGAAACTTAATGGAATTGAGATAATACCCGGATTATCTAATGCCATTGGCGCACTGCCTGGATTTAAACCATATCTCTCGAACATACTTGGAGATAAAAGTATAATTGTTATTGAAGAAACAATACCTACTATTATTGAAGCAGTGATACCTTCTTTTGTGGTTTTTTTCCAGAATAATAACATCAGGATCGCCGGCAGATTTGCTGATGCTGCAACTGCAAATGCCCATCCAACAAGGAAAGAAACATTCATTCCCTTAAATATTATTCCAAGAATAATTGCTATAATTCCCACTCCTACAGCAGCTAATTTACCGGCAATTACCTGTGCTTTATCACTTAAGTTAACACCAAGGAAACTTCTGATAAAATCATGAACAACAGCACCTGATGATGCAACAATTAATCCGCTTACTGTACCAAGAACTGTTGCAAAAGCAATAGCTGAAATTACAGCAAAGATCCATATTCCAAAAAATCTTGCAACAAGAGGCGCTGCCATATTACTGCTTTCCGGATCAATTACACCATTTACCATTGCACCCAAACCCATAAAAAGTGTGAGTATATAGAAAAAACCAATACCGGCAATTGCAACAATTGTTGATTTTCGTGCGCAACTCTGAGTTGGTACTGTATAATATCTTATTAAAACATGAGGTAATGCTGAAGTTCCAAAAAACAGAGCCAGCATTAATGATATAAAGTTAAGTTTAGACCAGAAATCTGATCCTTCATCAACTTTAAATTTTAATCCGGGTCTCATGATTTTTTTACCCGGAACAATTTTTTGAAACCAGACAGTAACTTTACTTGCTCCGTCAGTAAATGATTTTTTAGGGAATGTTACAATATCACTTTTTGTAATTAATGATAAAAATGATGCGGCATTCAAGCTGCCTGTCTTTTTAACAATTTTACCATTAACTCTTATATTTTTAATATGTCCAACAGGGAAAAATTTTTCTTCATCTTTTGGAGCGCCATTATATAGAGTTTTATCTTTAGTTTTTGTTATTGATAAAGCTTCGTTTAGTACTGCTTTACCGTTTTTTTCTTCAAGGCTCCACCAATTTATATTACCGTCTTTTTCAAGTTTTACAAAGTGAATACCGGTCTCTTTATTTTCACCTACAATTTTATAAGTAGAATCTTCAATTTTTTTTACAGAACCGTTTTCAACAACAGCATTAATAGTTAAAAAATCATGATAATCAGTAGATGGTTTTGTATCCAATCCTTTATTAAGTATTAAAAAAGTAAGTATTGTAGAAAAAATAATTAACAAAGATCCTTTAAGGAACTGTACGTATGTTGTTGATCTCATACCTGCAGTAGCAACAATGAATACTACAATAGAACCTACTATGATAACACCCCAATAATGAGGTAATCCCAACAGAGGAGTTACAAGAGCACCAGCTCCAACCATTTGCGGTATTAAGTAGCATAGCGATACTACCAATGCGCTTATACCTGCCATTAATTGAATACCTTTTGAGTTAAACTTTGCATCAAGTGCATCTGCAAAAGTATATTTACCTAGACGTTTTAAAGGTTCAGCTACAACAAAAAGCGCCACAACCCAGCCTGCCAGATAACCGATTGAATATAAAAAACCATCATATCCAAAAAATGCTATCATTCCGCAGATACCTAGAAATGATGCTGCAGATAGATAGTCACCTGCAAATGCAATTCCATTTACTCCCCAATGAATATCACCGCCAGCTGCAAAGTATCCTTTTGATGACTTTGTTTTTCTGGCAGTAAAAAATGAAATTCCTAAAACTGATAGAACAAAAAACACAAATAAACCGATTGCGTAAGGAGATGCGTGATATATCATTTTTTCTCCTCATTATTTAATTTTTTTTCATAATTTGTACAGACTGAATTATATATAAGCCCCATAACAATAGCTAATATAATCAATCCAAACCCATAAACAACTGCCAGATTTAAACCTAGAACTACATTTATTTCCATTGATTTTGGACTAATTGTATTTATAGCTATAAAACCGGCATAAATAAGACCATATACAATAAATAAAATTAAACCGATTTTTGATTTAATTTCAGATGCATTGTCTTTTCCCATCTCTTTAGAAGGACCATGATCCATATTTTTCTCCTTTTTTTTATAAATAAATTTTGCCATAATATCATTAAAAATGCATTATAATCAAGAAAACTTTGAACTTTATTTTGGAAAATTTTTGCTTTTTTTGATAGGGTGACAGAGGTACTGATTAAATATGATTTAAAGATTGTTTTTTAAGGATTCAATAATTTGGCTGCATTTTTTTTCATCTCTAATTTTTAGTCCTAAATAATCTGTTACATAAAACACATCAAATGCTCTGTCTATCCTCATCTGTAATTTAGCGCTAACAACATTAATCTTTAGGCTATTTAATATTTTCGAAATTTTGAAAAGCAGCCCAAATCTATCTTTGGCCATAATCTCAATAATAGTAAAATTGTCAGAAGAATCATTATCAAGTATTATATTAACTTCATTGTCATCTGTAAAATAAACATCATGTCTAATATCTGGTTTTACAGGATATTTTTCATTTCTTTCATTAATAAAATCATCTGCTGATTTTATTTTCTTAGATATTAAATCAATCTTTTTTTGTATATTTATTATAATTTCATTATTTGTTAAATTTCTCATATGATCCGGTTCAAGCTGGAAAAAGTCCAAAATTTTATTATCAATTGATAAAAAAAGTTTTGCATTTAAAATATTGTATCCTTCACTTGTTAGTATTCCAATAATATCCGAAAAAAGACGGATTCTATCAAAACCAATAAAAGTGATCTGATGAAAATTTTTAAAATCTTCAAAATAAAAAT
>CAZYID010000059.1:0-16246 GCA_964646595.1 uncultured Spirochaetales bacterium
ATTTGGAGAGAGAAGGAATTCTTTATACTATTGGTTGGACATTCGATTCGTTTCTAAATCAATTTTTTTCTTACTATCGAAAAAAAACTCCCCAGCCAAAAAGCAAATCCAGCAGCCATAGAGATCATTAGTAAAGTAATAGAAGCTGATATTATTAATTCTACAATAAAATATTTATCAAGAAGTATAATTAACAGTGGCGGAATCCAAGGCTTTAATCCAATCATTATATAATTTAATAATAATACAACAAAAATTAAGTCTAAAATTATAAAAGCTGATAATGCATAAATATGTTTTTTCTGATCATTTAAAAGCAGCTTCAGGGCTTAAAAAAACTCCTTTAAAATAATAAAACAATTTTTTCATTCGTTTTTCTCCAAAAAAAGTATAATCAAATAGATTCTATTTTTTTTGATATTTCTTCAATACTGTATGGCTTATTTATACTTGCTTTAAATCCATATTGTTCATAATTATTTAAAATTGTATCATTACTATAACCACTGCACACAATAGCTTTAATGTTCTGATTTATTTTTAATAATTTTTGAATTGCTTCTTTTCCTCCAGGCCCCCCTTTTATAGTCAAATCTAAAATAACAATATCAAATTCTTTATCCGTTTTATAAGTTGATTTATAAATATCAATAGTGTCTTTAACGTTAGAAGTAAGAGTCAACTCATGACCTAAATGCTTAAATATTTTTTCTGAAAGAGATTGAATATGTTTGCTGTCATCCATTAGTAAAATCTTTTTTTTATTAATCCCTATTTTTCTTTTATTATATTTAAAATCCTCAACCATTTCTACAGATTTAGCCGTAAGTATAGCAGGAAAATAAATTCTCACAATAGTATACTTCCCTTCTTTTGAATCAACATCAATAAAACCATTATGTTTTTGAATTATTGAAAATGTTGTTGCAAGACCAAGTCCGTTACCGTCTGTTTTTGTTGAAAAATATGGATCAAATATTTTATTTAAATTTTCTTTTTTTATACCTATCCCATTATCTTTAATCTGTATTAAAACATATTTTCCATTCTTAAACGGAAAAAAATGATTGATTTTGGTGGTCTCAAAATTTTCTGCTAAAACGATTATTTCTCCATTCTCCTTTATCGATTGTTTAGAATTTATAAAAATATTATTTAAAACATTAGCAATCTGGTTTTCATCAAATTTGACTGACCATAAATCTTCTTCTGCCTCAATTTTAAAATCAATATTTGAGCCGGAAAGACAAAAAGATGCTGATTCTTTAATTAACTCAATAATTGATCCAGACCTTAAGATAGGCGAACCGCCTTTAGAAAAAGTTAATAATTGAGAAGTCAGCGTTTTAGCATGTTTTGTCGCTTTTTCAGAATAATATAATAACTCTTTAATTTCATTTAAATCTATATTCTCTTTATTTTTAAAAATAAAATTAATTAAATTAATATTTCCTAATATCCCTGTTAAAATATTATTAAAATCATGAGCAATACCGGCGGCTAAAACTCCTATGGAATTAATTTTTTCCGTCCGAATATTAATTTCTTCGTTTTTCTTTTTATCAGAAATATCCCTAAAAATACTTGCAATTTTTTCTACTTCATTATTTATAAGTATTGGTATTTTCCAAATTTCAAAAAATCTGTCCTCATCTTTTATATGTATCATCTTTTCATTTATAATAATCTTTCCATTATTAAGTATAATATTAAAATCATTTATAAAATTTATATCTTTTTTATCATTAAATACTTCATTTAAATTCTTGTTTAATAAATCCCTATCTTTAATATTTTGATAAATATTTAAAAATTTTTGATTTAATAATATTATGTTTAATTCTTTATCAACAACAATAATTCCGTCACTAATGGCTTCCAGAATTCTTTTATATTCTTTGTCTTTTTCAAATAAAGAATTTGCCATTATTTTAAACTCTGCAATTTGATTTTCTAGTTTTTTCTTATCGCTTATATCATGACAAATCAATAAATATCCTAATAATTTTTTATTCTTATCATACTCAGGGATACAGTATAATTGAATTGGTATTATTTGATTATCTTTTTTTATAATTTGTGTTTCTTCTATAATAAATTGTTTATATTTATCTGTCTTTTTTTTATAAAACAAATTTTTAGGAGTTTTCAAAATTGTATTAACTGATTTCTTTATTATCTCATTCTCTAAAAAGCCCAAAGCATTTTTAAGTTTTTCATTTACAAAGATTATAAATCCTTCAGGATCAGTCATTAATATTAAATCATGCATATTATATAAAATTTGATTTAGAGCAAATTTAGGAGTTAAAACCATAAATTTATATTTAAAAATTGCATACCAAAAGCCAATAATTGATAATAAAGAAGCAAGAAGTGTAATTTCTAAAATTTTATTACTAAAAGAAGTTTTAAATAAAAAAAATAAAATATTATTTATTATTACTGGGATACAAATTGATACTAATACTATATTTGCTTGTTTTTTTTCATTCTTTTTTAAAGCAGTTAACCTCCAATAAACTAAAAAAAATATTCCTAACAAAAAATATATGCTTTCACTAAAAAAAATTAAAAAAAATGAATTACGAAAATGTATATTATTAAATATATTTTGATATTTATTTGAATCAAGTAATACTTCTGTTTTAAAAATTAAATATGAAATTAAAAATATTACAGGCAAATAGATTATAATATATAAAATAATCTGATTTAATTTATTATGTAAGCCTGTTAAAATTATTGAAAAATTTAAAAAAGTTGCGCTTAATAAAAATAATCCGGATATTCCAAATTTTGCCCAGAATAAAGCTGTAACATAATTATGGTGAATATTTAGATTGCTAAATCCAAAAGACCAGATTGCAAAGGATACACTTAAAAGAAAAAAAATCCAGTTTATATGCTTTTTAATATTTTTAAATAATGAATAAAATCCAATAAAAAGACTATAAATAAAAACTGAATTTGAAAATAAAGTTAGAATACTATTCATGTTATATTATATAATTAAAATAAAATTAAAAACATTATCCCCCAGAAAAAAACAACATTAATTATAGAAATTAAATTCGCTTGAATTTTCTTAATTTTTTCTACAAGTAAAATTCCTTTTGTCAATAGAATATGATTCCATAGTAAACATGGGATCATATAAATCATATTTAAAATTATTTTATTTGTATCTTTTGAAAAAAATATTGATAGACTTTTGTTTATATTTAAATTAGCAATAATTGTTAATACCAGCATTATAGTATCAAAAAACCAAGCAGCATAAAAAGGCAAAGTAACCGCAAAAGTAGAAATAATAAAAATATCTTCATATTTACCTTTACCTTTAAATAATTTTGATAACAAATAAATCAATCCAATAATCATAATCAAGCATAAAAAAGTAACCGGTGCAGTTAAAAAAATATCCCAAAAATGCAAATCTTCAGCTGGGATCTTTGTAAATGTCGGATAAAAAATCTTTATTCCAGCGACTGTATAACCAATCATTGTTAAGGTATATAATATTTCAAGAATTATTAAAAATATTGCAGTATATTTAAACCTTTTTGGTTCTATAAGTATATTTTGAAATGTATCTTTTGGTTTAATAATTAAATTAAAAATATATCTAATAAATTCTACCATATTATCGCTATCCTTTTTTAATAATATTATTAAATTATAGAACCTAAATAGTTATAAGTAAAGAATTAATTAAAACCAAAAATTAATTAAAAAAAAACTTTATATCTTAAAATTCAAGTAATTTTAATAATTTGCACTAAAATATATATATATATATATCAAATTTTTATTATGGAGGTGTTTTATGGATCTCTTTTTTAATGAAAATATGAGCGGATATATCTTTCCTGGTGAAAAGGACGAAAAAACAGGTTTCACAAAAGGTCAAAACGAACATTTTGAATCCAGTATAAACGGTACTATTACTGTATTTGATGTGAAAAAATTTATAACTCTTTCAGAAAGAACTGCAAAAATGACTGGAACTATATCAATACCGGGATTAGGAGAAAAACTAACTATAACTGATGGAACATTTAATTGTTATAGGATGAGTTATGATAAAAAAAATAATAGATTAATGAAAACAATGGAATATAAACTTTTTTTTAATTCTGAAATCAATAAACCTTATTTCCTTTATGGAGAAAAAAAATTATTTGATGATAAAGGTGAACTTGATTTATTAAAAGATTCAACAACGCTCTATGTAAAAATATATGAAGGAGATAAAAAGGACTCTAAAAAACTATATGCAAGCGGAATTCTTCATGTACACACTAAAGATACAATAGAAATGCTTGCGTCTACAAAGGTAATAGGTGCAAAAAATTTATCTGAGAAAGTCTCAACTGTTACACAATTTTATAATTTCTTTTTTGGCGAATCTTACAGTATTTATTTTAAAAAACTTGGTTTTTTTTATTCAACAGATTATCAAAATTTTGTATTATCAGGAACATGCAAGGATAAAAATATTGACAAAAAATTTTTATTTTATTCCGGTATTCATGATCAGGGATTTCCATGGGGCGAAAATCAATCTTTTTGGGATCTTTCGTTTGTGACAATACATAAAGATGATAATGATAATTATATTTATGAAAAGTATTTAATAGCAGATTATGAATTATATAATAAACTCAAATTAAATGTATTGGATAATGGAATAAGTAAATACAGTTATAAAGGAAAACTTTACAGACTTAAACAAGGCTACAGTGTCTCATTTTCAGATGATATATTAAATAATAATAACAAAATATTAGAAGAAGTTGAGGGAGAAATTAATTTTGAATTCAAAGCAAATATACCTAAAAAAAAAGGAAAAGCAGTCCCTGCTGTTATTGTTCCGCTCGGGTTAGTTGAAGGACTTAATAATCCGATATTAATATATATTAATAATCTATTAAAAAAATACTTACCTCATCACAAAGGCTTAGGAGTCAGACTGGGTATAAGAAGTGTAGAATTAAAAGAAGCCATCATAAAAATAAATAATAAAAATATCTTTATAAATTTAAAAGAGACCTGGGGAGAAGCTGAAAGCTCAACAATTAAATATGTAAAAGAACCGACTTTAAATTATAATTATTTTTGCGGAATTAATCCTCAAGAAAAAAAAATTATAGTACACACTAAAGGCGGAGTATTATTCAATGATACAATTTATCCAATTAAAAATATTATCGATTATGGAATATCATTATTGGCTAAACCTTTCAGCAGTATAGAGGTTCAGGTTGTAGATAAAAATTTAAAAACAATTAACAAAAAGCCAAAAGCTTTAAAAATTAAAAATGACTATATACTTGAAGTAAACTTTGATCACTATAATACAGCTGTTTTCCAACGTAGAATTGTTCTATTAAAAGATAATTTTAATAAAGATATGCTGGCATTAGAAGAAGATGTTAAACGAATTAATTTAAAAGCAATAAGTCCGGCAACACAGATAAAAACTAGTTCCCCTCTTGATAAAAAAGAATCCGCTGTTGCTGTTTATAAAAGTAAATTAAACTGGACCAAAGAATGGCAGGATCCTGCAGAAGATAAACCCGGTATTATGGATAATCTATTAGGTGCATTTAATATAATTTCTCATAAAAATAAAAACGGTATTCCAATAATGGATAGGATTGAACGAGAAAATGAAGATAAAAAACAATTATTGCATCAGGTTGTTCAATCAACACAATTTATTGCAAGTTTACATAAAAAAGCAGAAGAACTTAATAAACCTTCGACAAAAGTGAAAATAGTAATAAAACCTAATCTCATGTTTTTATATGACAAAAATGATCATTCAACTTATACGGATCCTGTATTAATTAAAGAACTGGTTAACATTATTTATGATGAAGGTTTCACAGACATTACAGTTGTTGAAGCGCAGTCATCATACGGTAATTATTTTCATAACCGTGGAGTAGTAAATGTTGCAAAATATGTGGGGTTAGAATCCTGTCTTAAATATAAAGTAATGGATCTGAGTGATAAATCTCAATGGGTTAAACCTAAAAATCCTTTTAAGGGACCTTTAAAACCAATTAAAATTGACGGCAAAATTTCCGAAACCTTAGTTCCAAAAATCTGGCAGGATGCAGACTTTCGTATATCATTTGCTAAAAATAAAACTCATTGTTATGCATATTACACATTAACTTTTAAATGTACTTACGGGGCACTACCTGTTCAAAATAAATATAAAGAATATCACTGCAACAGAGGTATCTATAATACTACTATAGAATACATTAAACATTATCCAATTCATTTTGGATTTATAGATGCATATATCAGTTCAGATGGTCCTTTTGGCGTTTTTGCAAATAAAATGCCCAATTACACAAGGACAATTATTGGTGGAGAAAATATTGTTGCTGTTGACTGGATTGGCGCTTCAAAGATGGGATTAAATCCATTGGTTAGTTCATTTATGAAATCCGCGGTTAAAACATTTGGCAAACCTCATATTAAACTAATTGGAGATTATAAAGACGAACTTTATGAACCATGGATTAATGTGCCTGTTGAATCCGGTTTTACAATGACTCATATTGTTGATAAAAATTATCAGTTTGGAAATGCTTTCACAAATGCAATGATGAGTGTGGATAAAAAAGCTTTTCCTGCAAAAGATGAAACATGGTGGATGAAAATGATTAGATTTTTTGACACACCAATGAGAGCAATGGTGTTTGGCAATCATAAAGACTTAAAAAGAAGATATGATGTTAATCCATTAGATGATATTAAGGAAGAAGCGTTAAAAGATATTGAATTTTAATAATATCAAAACTTAAAGTTTTAGGATTCCTAAACTTTTGTTCGGATGTTCGATTTGTCTCTGGGTCAATAATAAATTATTTAATTCTTATTTTTTCACTTTCTTCTTGATATTATCTCAAACTGCTGAATCAGTTGATTTCCTGCTTCATCAATAATAACAAGTTCATGTTTTCCAGGATTAGGATAAAATCCCATTTGATGTATATTTTTTGTTTCTCCCATATAAATTCCATCCAGGTGCCAATAAATAATTGTTTCCGGTCTTCTATGAGCTAGTTCAAAAACAGTCTTACCAGGAGTGCCATCTAACTCGATCGGTACAAAAATTTTTGTAGGTTTTGAAGGATAAACAAGTTCCATAACCACTTTTGTATCAAATTTTGATTTAGGTAAAACTTTATAGGTGTTGTTTTTCTTTTTATAATACATCTCTTGAATTGGAGGAAGAACAAACCAACTTTTATGTATCATTTTATCTATCGGATAACTTGAACTATCTACTTGGGTTTTCTCTTCTTTATCCAGGTGTACTATCCTGTGATATTTACATGGTAATGTCCTTGAGGCATTTTTTGGAACTTCTAAAACAACAACATCATCACAAATCCTAGACGCCAGCATTCCACTACTTTTACATATTTTTTCATAAGCCATATCTGCTGTAGGTTTTTTAAACCAAGGAAAATCAGGTAATATATCAAAAATATCAAATAAAATTGGTCCTGCTACTTTTACTCCTTTAATTTCTGGACGTCCTTCTCCATCAGCATTACCTACCCATACTCCCACAACATATTCTGATGTTATTCCAATAGCCCAGGCATCTCTATTGCCATAACTCGTTCCTGTTTTCCATGCAATTGGTTTTGATGATGAAAAATATTGCCATTTTAATTCTTCGTCCGGTCTCACAACTTCTTTCATCGCTTCAAATGTAAACCAGATAGCAGCTGCTCCAAGCAAATCGTTTTTTTTATATTTTTTCTTTCGTTTTAATTCTTTTATTTCTTCTTTTGTTAATGCTATATATCTATTTTTAAAATAATCACTGTTGCTATAATTTTTTTCATCAATAAAATTATGATAATTTTTTAATACTCTTGCAAAACTCGAATAAAAACTAGTTAAATCCCATAAAGTTAAATCAGCACTGCCAAGAATTAATGATAATGAATAATGAGAAGCTGGCTTTGAAAATTTTATACCTAATTGCTCTAATCTATGATAAAATTTTTGATACCCGTAATCTCTTAATAAACATACAAAAGGAATATTTAAAGAACGTGAAAGTGCTTTATCGGCACTTATAACTCCATCATAACTTTTACCAAAATTTTTAGGAGAAAATCCTTCATAAACAAGCGGGATATCCGGTAATAATTGATTAGGTAAAATTAAACCTTCATCAATAGAAAAAGCATATAAAATTGGTTTTAAAAGACTTCCAGGACTTCTATTTGATGTTATTATATCAACAAAATTCCCGTGTCTTTCTTTATCATCTATTTTTGCATTTCCAACATAAGCTAAAACTTCCCCGGTATCAACTTTTACAATTATACAAGCCGCATTAAAAATCTTTGCTCCTTTTAGTATATTATGATGTTTTTCAATAATTCTATTTGAAAAACTTTGCAGATTACTATCAATACTGCTTATTATTGTTTTACCTTTATATCCTTCATTGATAGAACGCATAAGCAAATGAAAAGCTTTTTGCGGGATGGGATGAGGTTCTTCCGGAATCTGTTCATCTTTTGATAATTCATATTCATCCAATTTAATTATTTTTTTTTGATAAAGAAGCATTAATAATTTATCTCGTTTTTCTTTTAACTCTTCTATATTTTTACCTGGATGCATTAATGAAGGACTATTTGGAAGTACTGCTAAAAGTGCAGCATCAGCCCAGCTAAGATTATCCAATGACCTTCCAAAATATCTCCATGCTGCGGCTTCTATTCCAATCACATTTCCGCCAAGAGGAGCATGAGAAGCATATAATTGAAGTATTTTATTCTTCGAATATCTAAATTCTAATTTTAATGTTAAAAACGCTTCAATAATTTTTTCTTGTATTGTTCTTCTTTTTCCTTGTCTTGAAATTCTTATAACCTGCATTGATATTGTACTACCACCGCTTACAATTTTTTTTGCCTTTATATTCAAAAACAAAGCTCTTACTATTGCTGAAGGATCAATGCCAGGATGTAAATAAAAATTTTTATCTTCAAAAAGCAATAAACACTTTTTATATTTAAAAGGAATTTTTTCAACTAAAGGGAATCTCCATTGCTGATCATCAGAAATATATGCACCTAATAAAGATCCGTTTTTATCTTTTAATACTGTAGAATAATCTGTTTTAAAAAGAGGATCTTTCAAGGGTATTAAAAAAATAATAATATAAAAGAATAAAATAATAAGCAGCGGTATTAAGATAATTTTTCTATCTTTAATATATATAATTATTTTTCTTGATAAATTATATATATTCCAAATTAACTTCTTTTTTAAAAAAAATTTTTCAAGCAGACTATAGTTCAATAGATATTTTTTATAAAAAACATCTATTGAACTAAAAAATTTTGTCTGCTTTATTCTTTTTTTTAAGGTTATTATTTTTTTACTTAACAACCGAAGTATGTTTACCAGCTTTTCTTGAAAAAATTTCATTGTTATACATCGCTTCACAATTTATTCCCGGCAGATAAAACTCTCCTAAATATGCTGCATTCAGCATTATCTTAAATGTCTTTGACTCACCGGTTTTTAAATCAAAATAAGTTACTACACGATCATCTCTTATATCCTGATAATCCGGTTTATCATAAGTATAATAATTTTCAGTCTCCTGTAATCTTGTATTTAAAATTTCCCATCCTGATGGAAAAATTTGTGTTAATGCTATTTCTTCAAGATCTCCTAAAGCACCGGAATTGGTTATTTTTGTTTCAATAATAAAATCAGTTCCCTGTTTAATTTTAACAATATCATATATTGTTTCACCTTCTTTTGTTTTATAAACTACATTCATTGATAATATATTTTCTGCTTCTCTTTCTTTCCCTACTGCTGGTATTCCCTGGGAAGTAATCCTGGCATATACAGCCTGTTTTCCAGTATTTTCAATAGTAAATATTCCCTTAGAACTTTTTAATTCTTTTAAAACAAATGATTTATTGGATTTAATTTCTCCATTTTGACCACCAAAATTAAATTTAGCTGATATTGATTCTTCATTTTTATTAGTTTCACCAAATAATGATATTGCAATAAGAGAATACGCTGTTGTCTGAGTACTAAACCAAACATCACTTCCCAATTGCTCGGCAATTTCTTTTAATAATTTAAACCCGGATTCTTTTTTATTCATTAAAACCAGAGTTTCTAATATCATTGCCTTATCTCTTAATGATGAACCATAAGTAAAAGATGTTGCATTGTATCTTTTAACTTCTGTTGGAAGCCTTTTTATCAAATCAATTGCAACACTCTCTTTCCCTATAATTGCATATGAAGCAGCTAATCTCCACTTTGCTCTAAACTCAAGAGATTTTTTTTCTTTCATTCTATTCATTGCTCCAAGAGCAGGTTTTCCATATAAAGCCAGAGTATATAATCTATAAGCTTGTACAAGATCATCATTATTGTTTTTAGAAGAATCTTTCCATTGATTTGCCATTGATTTTTGATAACTTTCCCAATCATAAAGTATATCTAATGGAACTCTATATCCTTTATTTTTTGCTTCAACCAAAAAATGACCTGCATAATTAGTAGCCCATTCACTAGGATTATCATCCCCCGGCCAATAACCAAATCCACCTGAGCTTGTTCTGAATTTCTTCAATTTATCTATACCTGCTTCAACATTATTTTGAATTTCTGATTTTTGTTTTGAGTCCAATTGAACTAATTTATCAAGATATAACTGAGGGAATACAGAAGATGTTACCTGCTCAACACAGCCATGAGGATATCGAATAAGAAAGTTTAGTCTTTTTTGAAGATTAATAGGCGGTAAATAAGAAAGTTCAATTACCTGTTTATTTGTTCCTTCAATTCCAACCAAATTTACCTCTTGTGACCATTTATTCCCTGCTTTAACAAAACCTTGATATACATCTGTCTCTACTGGATTCGATGGTCTTACATCTAATTCTACCTCATAAGTAGCTTTTTCATTTCCAGATTTTGCTTCTATTAATACTTTACCTATTCCAATTTTTTCTTTTGTGCTAAGGTCAAAATATAAAAATTGATCTCCTGATTTCTCAAAATATACTCGTTGAGAATTTTTACCAGCAAGATCTATTAATCCATCTGTTTTTACAGTAACATCCACATTATGAATATTGTCATCAAGAACAAATAAATTTACCGGGAGTTTTATTTTTTCTCCCGGACCAAGTACTCTCGGCATAGTACCAAGAACCATAAGAGATTCTTTAACAAAAGATGTTTTACTTGCATTACCATAAGACCCGTCATATGCAGCAACAACCATTGTCTTTACAGAACCTATATACCTAGGCATAATAAAAGAATGCGTTTTGTCCTGACCTTTTGATAAAAAAAATGGACCAAAAAATTTTACAACAGGTTTAAATCTGTTCGCCTTTTGAGCCTTCGGCGGCAAAAGTTCTCCTCCTCCTCCTATAGCTAAAAGAGGACCAAAATTATCTGTTAAAGCTCCAATAACATCATCATAGATATCCCATGATTTTACTCCTAAGGCTTCTTTTGAATAAAAAATATCCCATGGCTGAGGAGTTTGAAAATTTGTAAGATCCAGCAATCCTTCATCAACAACAGCAATTGTATATGCCATAGCTCTTCCATTTTTTTCTTTAACTTTTATAGTAACCTTTTTTTCAGGTGCCAGTGTATCAGCCATATCAATAATAGGTTCAAGTTTTGTTGCTGGATCAACTACCTTTATTGGAAGTACACCGTACAATCTTATAGGCAAATCATTTTTTACCTGTCCATGGGGTTGAATTAATGTAACATGAACATAAATGTTCGGCGCCATTTCTGATTTTACATTAACATCAAAATTTGTTTTTCCTTCTTTTGTTTCAACCCAAAAGGTGTCAATTACTTTACTCCCGCTTTCTATACTTACCAATGCCCTACCTATACTTGAAGTCGGTATAGTTATATTTGCTTTTTCTCCAACCTTGTATTCACTTTTATCTGAATAAAAAGAAAGCATAGTAGCTCCGCCAAGCTCTCCTTTTTGAGTGCTTCCAGCCCAACCAGGCCAATCTATATAAAATATTGTTCCAGAAGAATGTCCGGAAGAAGGATCATAAACTCTAAAGAAATACCGTCCCCATTCAGGATAATTTATTCTTAATTTCCATGTTGCTTTTCCATTTACTGTATCAACTGTACCAGTTGTCATTCTCTTATTATATGATCTTCCGATATAATTTGATATATCTTCATCAGACTTATCCCACCACCATTTCCATGACAGCTTGTAAACTTCGATTTCCAGTCCTTTTTTTGATACAGGTTTTCCATACGAATCAACTGTTACAATATTAACAATATGATCTTTATCTGTAAGAAGCATCCCTTTAGTTTTATCTCCAGGAGGTAGTTTTATTCCAATGAAAGATTCGTAAGGATAATATGGAAGAGATAATTTATTTATACTAAAATCCCCACCCTCTTCAAATACTTTTCCGGAAAATACTGCTTCTAAAGAACCAGGTGCATTTGATCCACTTAATGATAAATAAAATTCTGCTTTTCCATTTTCATTTAATCTTCCCTTAAAAACATTCTCGCTATCTGGATAAAATTCTGCAGCAGGATCATCAAAGCTATATCCTGGATAACCTTTAAAAACAGTAGTTCTTGGGAACAGCACTACATCAAATTCTGCTTTTAAGTTTTTTGCTACTGCTCCATGAAGCCATTTTACATCTATTGTCCCTTTCAAATCTTTATCCTGAACAGATAAAATTTCTTTGCCAAAATCAAGATCAATTTTTAAACGGTTAGGTTTTATTGTTTCAATCTTAATTTTTTTACTAAAAACCTCCCCTCCAACACGTACATCGGCTTTCCAGTTACCTGTTGGAGCTTCAGAATCAGTTGAAAAAGTAAAATTATAAATCCCTTGCATATTATCAATTTTTACTATTCTTTTTTCTAGTTGTCCTTTAGGATTTCTCAACTCAAATATAATTGGATGATTATCCGGTAGATTTTTGTGTTTGTCTTCTAATATAAAATTTAAATAAATATTATCACCGGGTCTCCATACGCCTCTTTCTCCATAAATAAATCCTTTTAACCCTTTTTTTGAATCTGATCCTCCAACATCAAAACTGCTCATTGATAATGATGTTCCATCATCTATCCTTAAATACCCTCTTTCCTTGCCTTTTTTAGCAATAAGAGCAAATGGAACAAAAGACATTTTTAATGAAACATGCCCTTTGCTATCAGTTTTACCACTCGCTAAAAGCTGCTGCTGATAATTATATGCTTCAACTTCTACTCCACTTAATGTGTTTGTTGTTACTAGATCAGTTACAAATACATCAAGTTCTCCATTATCCGTTCCCTTAGCAATAAGCCCTAAATTACTGGCTAATATATTTACAGAGATTTCTCTTCTTTTACCAAAATAAGCAGGTTTACAAGGATTATCTCTATCCTTATAATAATCATCATAATAATAATCATAATAATCCCAATAACTTCCTTCTTTTTCGCTGTCCCAATTTTCTTCAATTATTTTATCTTCTATTATTTCCTGATCTTCACTTTCACTTGCACATGTATATAGAGAATATGAACGTCTAAAATTAATCCTAACCTGATAGAGAGCTCCTGGTTTTAAATTAACAATATCTGACAGATCAAGATTAAAACGATTCCATTCATATAAATTTTTTACCGGAGTTTTTTCTAAGTTAAAGGTTTTATTAGCAAGAGGTCTACCTACACGTTTTATTTCTTGCTTGCCTTTAACATCTTTATTAACCTGTAAAAATTGTATAATATTATCTTCATATACCTCTATTACAGTAACATCAATTGCTTTTAACGATATTGCTTCGAAAGGAATAATCATTCCGTCTGTACTTGGAAGCACGCCTCCATTTTTCCTTACCCATTTTACTTGAGGTTTTTCCTGCCTAAATGCAACAGTAAATTTGATATCTTTCCCTAATGTAATAGCGGAAATATCTTTTAAGTTTTTATCAATCATTATATTAACAGAGTTTTGTTGATTTCCGGAAGGATATAATCTGATAATATTATCCTCTATAAGAAGTCTTGGATTTTCATCACCCTCAATACGTATTAATCCATTTAAATTTTGATTTTTATCAATAGGCATTGAAAATTGAATTTTTAAATAAGTTTCAGGTGTTTGAATTAATTTATATCCAATATAATTAAAGTCTTCCAAGCCATAAACTGTTATTTTTTGATTTCCCTTTTTATCAATATCTACTGGTGAGCCGTTCCATTGCAGCAAAACAGAAAAATTTTTGCTTTTTCGGACAATATCTTTTATTAAAAATTTATGTTTATTTTCCCCAAAACCATGATCCCATGTAATTTTAACATCTTTTATATCTTTAATAGATATTATTTTTTCAACATCTTCATCTATCGCGTTATCTGATGTTTCTATATATCCACTTATATTTTGTGTTTTACCGTTATTTTCTTCAGA
Source organism: uncultured Spirochaetales bacterium (assembly GCA_964646595.1). Lineage (GTDB taxonomy): Bacteria > Spirochaetota > GWE2-31-10 > GWE2-31-10 > JAFGQB01 > CAZYID01. The sequence goes on from CAZYID010000059.1 coordinate 14,531, forward strand.
AAAAATTATCTCATCTAAATGAACTTCAAAATCTTGTTTTTTAATATTAAAATTAAATTCAAATTTAGAAATGTCTTCCGGAACTTTAAACAATTTTGATAAATTTAATACAGCTTTATATTTTTTCCCTGAAGGTAATGTTTTATCAGGATAAAATACAATTGTTCTATCATCTTCCCAGATTACTTTCCCTTTAATTTTTGGATTTATTTGAAATATCTTCTCCGGTACATCTTTATTTTCAATAGCGATTTCGGTGTTAGACAGATCAATTGATTTAGCTAATTTTATCATTATACTAGATCTGTTTGAAATTTCTCCTGAAGTATATTCAGAAATATATTCTATATACATGGAATCATTTATTTTTTTTGAACCTTTTTTAAAAAATATTTTAGAACATGAAAAAAATAAAAAAAGAATAATGCTTAAACATAAAATAAAAATAATATTTTTTTTCATTAAAAACCCTCCGGTAATTATTAATACATTTTTTAATTTAATTAAAAAACTAACTTTTTAAACTAAACGAAGACATAGCTAATTAATCAATTAATCTCATAATTAGAATTCTATTAATGAAATAAATTTAATGCCATAGTTCACTGCAATGAATTTTTAAAATTTTTAAATACAATTATTTCTAAACTATTCATATTGTATTATAAAATTATAATTCCTTACCTGTTTTTAGTAAAGTATTAATTAAAAAAAATATTTTTTTCTCAATATACATAATAATTTTTTTTAACAAAAATATTTCGGCAATACGAAAAAAGTGACTATTGTTAATCTCCATTTTGAGCAGTATAGTTTAAATAATTATATTTACTTAAAATGGAGATTATTATGTTTAATTTATTAAAATTAAAAATCATTTTTTTTATTATTATTTTATTGTTTTTTGTTCATTGCCTTTTTCCTGAATTAAATGAAAATATTAACCTTCCAGAAAAAATTCATATAAAAACTGCCACACAAACTTTTACAGTTGATTATTACTTTGCAATATATAACGGGAAAATTTATTATAAAAGAAATCAGGAAGTAAATAATCCCGAACTTATTTATGAAAAAATTCGTAATCAGGATCCAAAAGATTTTAACACATGGAAATTATTAGAACCGAATGGAATTCCGTTTTCTGAATGTAAAAAAGGAATCCCTGGACTTCCAAATCCACAACCGCCAAAAACTAAAAAATTTAAAGCTCCGGATAAAATAATTGAAATATCTGCTGATAATAGTATGCTTACTGCACTATCTGATAAAAATCAATTTTACTATTGCTATCTTAATGGCGGCAGTAAATTTTTTCGAATAAAAGGCTGGACAGACAGATGGGGATCACCAAAAAAAGAACTATTTTATCAGGAAAATTTTAAATTATGGCAGATAGGACGCAGGAGTGAAAAAGTAGAATGGTTTGAAGATCCTTCGGGCTATAAAAGAAGTTATAGCGGATATGGATTATCAACATTATATTCTTTACATGAAAATGGAAGAGATATTTACTTTGTTGATAATGGAATGCCTCAATGTTTTCATGACATCATTGCCGGTCCTGAAAATGGAGAATTTATTGCAGAAAGTATGTCTGTAAGCGGTGAAACAATATTTTTAATTGATAAATATGGAAACATGTATACAAGATTAGCTGACTTTGACACAATCGGCGATGATGTAATGTTATATAAATATACTTATAAAAAACTT
>CAZYID010000060.1:0-16240 GCA_964646595.1 uncultured Spirochaetales bacterium
GGTGATGATTGGGACCTCGATTACTGTGCCGAAATGATGTTTGAAGCCAATCGATTGGGGATAAATTATTTCGATACTGCTCCACTCTTTTATTGTGATGGTAGAAGTGAAGAATTTTTTGGTTATGCATTTAAAAATATGCCTGATAAATTTTATGTTTCTACAAAATCCGGGCAAAAAGACGGCAGCGAATTGCGTAGAGAATTAGAGACATCATTAAAAAAAATGAATATTCCTAAAATAAATTTTTTTCATATCTGGTGTATTATGTCCTTAGATGATTATAGACAACGAATTGTAAAAAATGGAGCTTATGATGCAGCTTTACAAGCTCAACAGGAAGGCTTGATTGATCATATTGTGGCCTCTACCCATTGCAATGGTGAAGAAATAGAAATAATTGCTAATGAGGGCCGCTTTGAGGGTTTAACTCTCGGCTATAATGTCTTAAACGCACATTATAGACAGCGAGGATTGGATGCCGCTTATAAAAATAACATGGGAATTGCAACGATGAATCCGCTATCCGGAGGCTTGATTCCTAAAAATCCTGATATGTTTAAATTTATATGTTCCCGGGAAGATGAGTCGGTTGTTGAAGCAGCAATTAAATTCAATGCTGTTCAAAAAGAAATTACTGTAGTATTAACCGGGATGGACACAATAGAGAGTGTCAGACAAAATGCTGCTGTGGGAAACGGTGACTTGAATATGCCGGAAGAAACAATTACTGCAATAAAAAGTCATGATAATCCGTTACTAAATGAGCTTTGCACTGGCTGTCAGTATTGCATGCCCTGTCCGTATGGAGTAGAAATCAGTAAACATATGGATACGTATAACCTGAAGCTGTTAAAGCATGAAGAATATAAAAATGTCATTGACTGGTACTGGGGCATAAATAATGCTGCAGCCGGAGAATGTACATCCTGCGGTGAATGTGAATTAAAATGTACACAGCATTTACCAATAATAGACCGCCTGGCAGAAATTGCTGAGTGGAAAACAGAATAGACTATTAAATTTTTATCTTCAGCTCATGTGATAACTCTTTTAATCCGTGTAATTCCTTATATAAAAAATGCTACCACTTCATAGGCAAATTTTAATTAACCACCATACAACAGGAAATTTTAGTGTATGAGGAATCCTCTTTTTTGCTACAATGTCCCCAATACAGAGGGTTTCATAAAATACTTAGTTGAACTTGCAACACTTTTGCTCGCTACTACACAACTCATCTCAGAGATTGCTTAACTATTTGTATACAAATTCGACTGAGGTTCACAATTATGTTTTCAAAAAAATTTTTTTGAATTGGAAAGTTGTGCTTCCGGCTTTAATGTGTTGGAAAAATGTTTATAGGGACAGAGTTTGTGTTTATGCAGGTATATATTTATATTAATTGTTGATTAAAGTAATGATGTGGATGAGAAGTTGGGTGGTGCTTTTGGTTCAAATAGGTGTTGTTTCATTTTAAACAGGTATTGTTTCATTTTAAACAGGTATTGTTTCGTTTTAAACAGGTATTGTTTCGTTTTAAACAGGTATTGTTTCGTTTCAAACAGTATTTGTTAGCTAAATATAGTTTTAATAATGATTATCTTGAATCTCATTTAAAATTTTTATTATCTTTAAATTCATGATCATTTTTGCACTCTACGTATTTATTCTTTAAATATCGCTGAAATTTATTCAATTTCTTAAGAATTCTCAATGTTAAATTTTGGCATAAAAAATGCTTTTAAAATTAAACATATTAAATAATAATTAATTTTAGTAGGAAATTTTTTTAATTGTTAAAATCAAATAGAAAAAAAGGAGTAATTATATTCGATAAAATTCTATCACATATTTTAGGAGGAAAAAAATGCTTTGGAGATGGATAAATAATAAGATAAGTATAAAAATCAATTTAGTTGTATTTTTAATTATTACAGTATTTATGTTGATAAATGGAGTTTATTCATATAATGATTTTAAAAATAAAGAATTAAGTAAAAAGGATACTGACTTAAAAAAAGTTTTACAAAGATTATCAAAAAATACTGTTGACTCTCTCTGGAATTTTAATATTACTAATTTGAAGGAAATAATAACTTTAGAAATGGAGTCTAATTATATATATGGTATTACAGTTCAAGACGGTGATAATTTTTTAGCCTGTATAATAAAAGACAAAAATCAAGATTACAAAATTATTGAAATTGAAGATAAGGAAGAAATCAATAAATTTTTAAATGCTAATTCGCAGAAACAAAACACAGCGGTTATACATGAGGAAGATCAACTTGCAGAAATAATTGTTGTGTTAACAGATCATTTTATCAATAAAGAATTATTCTTTATCATGCTAAAGACAATTATACAATCATTGATATTAGCTATTGCTATAATTAGCTTATTATCTATTAGTATTAATAGAATAGTTGCAAAACCAATAAAAGCAGTTGTTAAAGCCGCAAATGATATTGCTGAAGGGAATATTGCTATTGATGAATTAGAGATAAAATCTAAAGATGAACTTGGAATGCTAATGACATCATTTAATAAAATGCTTAAGTCACTTAATAACATACTGGGACAGGTAAACAGTACAACCGACAAAGTTTCTTTAGGTTCAAATCAGGTTGCACAGGCAAGTTACTCTCTATCACAAGGAGCAACTGAACAGGCAAGTTCTTTAGAACAAATTACATCTTCAATTAATGAGATAAGCAGCCAGGCGAGACAAAATGCAGATAATGCTATTCAAGCAAATAGCCTCTCAAAAAGTGCAATGGAAACTGCTGAAAAAGGTAATCAGCAGATGAAAGAATTAGTAACTGCAATGGGCGATATTAATAAAAGTGCAGATATGATCAAAAAAATAGTTAAGGTTATTGATGATATAGCATTCCAGACTAATCTATTAGCACTTAATGCAAATGTTGAAGCTGCTAGAGCAGGTAAATACGGTAAAGGTTTTGCAGTAGTTGCAGAAGAAGTTAGAAATCTTGCCGGTCGTAGTGCAACGAGTGTACAAGAAACGACTCATATGGTTGAAGAGTCAATTAAAAATATAGAAATAGGAAATAAAATAGTAGATATAACTGCAGAACAATTAGAAGCTATAATGAATGGCGCAAATAAGGTTGCTGTTTTAGTTGAGGAGATAGCAGTTGCAAGCAAAGAACAAACATTGGGATTAGAGCAGATAAATCAAGGATTGGAACAAATTGATAGGGTTACACAGGATAATACAGCAAGTGCAGAGCAATCAGCAGCTGCAGCAAAAGAATTAGCAAATCACTCACAAATGTTAAAGGATGCTGTTGCAAGTTTCAAACTAATTAAACATAAAATAGCAAATGAGCCAAATCTAATAGAAGTAGTAAAAGATGAAATAGAAAATATTAGTTATGATACTACAGATCAAGCAAAGATACTACAAATCATGCATAATAACGAAAGAATGAAAATGAATCATTAAAAAAGCAAAAAAACACAGCAAAAAAAGACGTCATAATTAGAAGACAGTTTGAACCAAATGAAATAATGAAAATTAATTTGAACATTAAAAACTTAAAAATTATTTTATAGTAATTAATTATTTTTATTTATTGGAGGACTTTATGAAAATTAGAATTTTAACTTTGTTACTTTTAGTCACTTTGTTTTTTAGTTTTTCTATTTACTCTAAAGAATATAAAGTCGCTGTTGTACAAGCAGCACCGGCAGAGGTATATTCACAGCTAATAAAAGCTATAGTAGAAGAAACTAATAATACTGTTTCTACTCAAATTGTACCGCGGGCACGAGGAAATTATTTAATCGAAAATAAAAAAGTGGATATTTTTTTGGCTGTACCCATTTTTGATCAAAAAAACGCAAGTCAATTAGCTTATGATTTATCCGAAACAATGATGAAGGTATGCCTGATTTTAGGTACAAAGAAGGATAAAAACATAACTGTAAAAGAAATCACCAGTGGTAATTCCAGAGGATATAAAATCGAAGTAGCAAATCCTGAACTGGCTGACACTTTTCCATTCTCTATGACTAACTCTACAAATTATGAGGCTACTCTAGAAAAAATTGATCAGGGAATTATAGATGCCTGTTTAATGTCTCAGGCTAATTTTGATAGCTCTGCAAAAAAATTAGGATTAAAATCTCTTAAAAAACAGCTTTTTAGTTATTATGAATTAAAAATTGCTATACAAAAAGGTGCCAAAAATGGAGAAGTTGATAAAATAATATCTGAGGGATTAGAAAAAATAAAATCAAACGGTAAATTTGAAAAAATAATGGGCAATATGATTAAGCAATTAAGTGTTTATAATGATCAGCAGCTATAATGTAATAGAATGAATATTGAGTTTCAATAAAATATGAATGAAAGGTATTTAATTGTAAAAATTTGAGTTTACGTTATACTCTCACTGGATTTTTACTCTAAAAATTCCTTTCATTTTATTTCAACAGGATATTCTTCCTGTGTAAAAAAAGGAATAAATTAAAAATTGTTTTCTTTAACCTTTTTTTTACTTTTAAACTCATATAAATACTTAAAATGTTATTTTTAAAACAGTATTCATTGCAAACAAAAAGGAAAAGACATTGCATATATTATTTCGCACAAATCTTTTACAGATGTTTGCAATAAAGACATGAATAATTAGCGTGTAGAAAAAATGAGTAATGAAGAAGATGAAGAAGAAAATATTATTATTATAAATAAAAATTATTCTTATTGCATTAAAATACGATATTTTATTATTGTAAACTGTACAATATATATAATAATTAAGTTTTTTTAAGGAGAAAAAAATGAAAAAGTATATTTTTTATGGAATTATTTTGATTGTTATTATCACTTTTCTTGGGTTATTCATTAAATATAATCCTTTTGAAAAGGAACAGAAAGTGGGTATTCAAGATGAAATGGCGATTAGGCATGTTGCAGAAAGAAATAATGTACCTATTGACTCACTTATCCCGCTTCTCCCTCCAGAGAAAAGAACTGATCCAGTAACAACGCTGATGAATCTTCATGTGCCAATTAAAGATTTAAACCTGGATAAAGAGGAAATTAAAAATGCAATTAGAACCGCCCTTAACAAAGGTTTTCCAATGACTGATGTCATACGATATATCTTGTGGTCACTTTGGCTGTTCGCTGCAGGTTTTATTTTATTAAAAAGCAAAAAAATCCGTGTAATACGAACTATTTGGCTGCTGGTCACTCTCACTGTATTTGGAATAATTCTTGGTGCAGCACCGAATCCAATGGAAGCTGTTGTAAAATTTCACAAACTATTAATGAAAGTTCCTGGAAATCCATTGATATTTGTAAGTTTAAATTTTATCATTTTTACTGTACTTTCGATCTTCGGAGCTAAAATGCTCTGTAGTTGGGGTTGTCAATTAGGCGCATTGCAGGAAAGTATATATAATATTCCAATTTTTAAAAAATTAAAAAAGAAATGGAAACTTCCTTTTGCTGCTTCAATTGCTGTTCGGATAACAGTTTACTTGACCTTTTTCATATTGTTTTTTGAAATTTTAAATATTAATCAGGGTGGCCCTGGATCTATATTTTATCACCATTTAAATGTGTTTAAAATATACGATTTCTACGATTTAGCTATGTTTACATTATTGCTTATTCCGATTATTTTGATTGCAAGCTTAGTTATCTTCAGACCATTTTGTCAATTGATCTGCCCATTTGGATTGTATTCATGGTTATTGGAAAACATCGCCATTTTTAAAGTCCGAAAAATTAATACTGACGAATGCAACTCATGCAGTGAATGTGAAGACGTTTGTCCAACTGATGCGATGAAAGCCATAAATAAAAATACACGAAAGTACTTTTTACCTGATTGCTGGTCGTGCGGCAAATGCATTGATGTCTGTCCGAACAATGCGCTAAAATTCACCTCGGAAAAACAAAATAAAAAAATCAATAAAATTAGAAAAACTCTGTTGAATAAAAAAGACAGTAATAAAAATTAATAAGTGGATGATAGCACTTTTTATAATCCTATTGATGGAAAAAAAATATTATTTTTTATAAATAAAAAAAAATAATAACTTACTTTTACTAAAAAAGCTCACTTGCTTTTATTAAAAGCTAGTGAGCTTTTTGTAAACTCATAGTGGACTTTACCCCAAACTTACAACATATAGTTAAGCCGCATATCTTAATTCAACCTGCTCTGGTGTAAAATAATTCAAAGCAGAATGAATTCTTTTTCGATTATAGAATATTTCTATATATTCGAAAAGAATATTTTTTGCTTCTTTTCTTGTTTTAAAACAAAGATCATAAAGCCACTCAGATTTCAGACTCTTAAAAAAGCTTTCTGCACAAGCATTATCCCAACAGTTTCCTTTTCTGCTCATACTCTGAATATTACCAAGTAACTTAAGAGTTTTTCTAAATCGTTTACTACATAAAATAATTTTAAAATAGGCAATTTTTTCCTTATATACTGCAATTTTTTCCTATTAAAATTATAATTCATTTATGTATCTATATTAAAAATAATATTTTATTTAATAGATTCAATTTTATACTAAAACTAATAATTAATGAAATCAACATAACTTCTTTTATAAAAAGAAGATACATGATTTTTTATTTTTATAAAATGAATTAAATGTTTTATAAAATTTTTAGTATTAGTAAAAAGATTTATTGGCATAAATAATGCTATTAAATTAAAATAATAAAGCTTTTTTGTTAAAAGAGCAAAAAAATACTTAGATTTTACACAAAAATCTAAAAGTATTTAAAAACATTTAAAAAAGGAGTAAACATGAAAAAAATATTAACTTTAACATTCGTTTTATTGTTAATCTTTTCTGTATGTATTACAGTGTGGAGTTGGGGCAAGAAAACTAAAAATGTAGTTCTTAAACTTGCAGAAACTCATCCAGCAGATTATCCAACAACAAAAGGTGATTATGAATTTGCGAGATTAGTTAAAGAAAGAACAAATGGAAGAATTACAATCGAAGTTTATCCCGGATCACAACTTGGTGAAGAAAAAGCAGTTATTGAGCAAGTTCAATTAGGTGCTCTTGACTTTACAAGAGTAAGTGTTGGACCAGCTGCGGCTTTTGTTCCAAAACTAAATGCACTTCAGCTTCCATACGTATACAGAGATGGTGATCATATGGTAAAAGTACTTACAGGTAAAATTGGACAGGATTTATTAAAAGAACTAGAAGCAAGTCAATTTTATGGAATCGGCTGGTTTGATGGCGGTACAAGAAATTTTTATACTTCTAAAAAACAAGTAAAATCACTTGCTGATATGAAAGGATTAAAAATTAGAGTAATGCAGAGTGAAGTATTTGTTCAAATGATTGAAGCACTTGGTGGTGTAGCTTCACCATTGCCATATGGAGAAGTATATTCAGCATTACAAACAGGTGTTATTGATGGAGCAGAAAATAACTATCCAAGCTATGACACTGCTAGTCACTTTGAAGTTGCAAAATATTATGTTGAAGATGGTCATTTAAGAGTTCCTGAAATTATAATTGGTAGTAAAATTGCTTTAGATAAAAAAATTAATAAATCTGATATTGATATTCTTAAAAAAGCTGCAAAAGATTCTCTAGCTTATCAGATGAAATTATGGCAAGCAAAAGTTAAGGTTTCTGAAGATAAAGTAAGAGCTAATGGTAATCAAATTTCAAAATTAACTCCAGCTCAAAAAAAAGAATTTATGGATGCAATGGCACCACTTTATGCAAAACAACCAAAAGAAATTCAAGATCTTGTTAAAAAAATACAGGCTGTAAAATAATATAAAAAAACTATTATATTAATTATGATGAAATCCCGGTATTAATGCCGGGATTTTTTTTATTAAAATTTCCTGCTTTTAAAAAATTATACTCCACTAATAATCATTTATGTTAATAAATAAAAAAAGCCATTCCAGCATAAATGTTAAAACAAATTAAATTTACAGAAATAAAATTATCTTTACTTTTAAAAAGGGAGTTTTTAGGAAAATGCAATTATGATTTTCAAAATAGCTTTTTTTTGAATGGGACATTCCTGCTTTAATGAATTGGAAGAAGGTTTTTGGGAAAACAGAGCTTGTGACTACGCAGGTATATATACATATTAATTATTGATTAAAAAAATAATACTTATTTCTTAATTTTAGGAAAATTTATTTTTAAATATATATTATCCCTATCCACTGTGGGATGCTGTAAACTAGTACTTAATTTTTCTACTGATTCTGAGACATAATTTTTTAGTTCAATTATTGAGATTATGTTATCTTTATTTTTATCAGCATTTCCTGTTGTAAAAGCATTTATTAATTCTTCTGTAAAAAGACCATTTTTCAATTTATCATGTTCAAATGAAAACTCACCGCCTTTTGATGATGAAAAAATAATTGCACCGCTTCTTCTTATCAAATCATTATAAATATATCTGTCTCTTTCATAAAGATATTTACGAAAATGTTTTGAATTTTCTTTACTTACACTACGGCGAATACTTCTGGCAATGAGACCTCTTGAACCTTCATCAACAACTCTTTTAATATATAATTCTTCATCAATTTCTCCTGATTCACAAGTATCCATTAAAAACAATTTTTCCCTTGGTTTAATATCCTGTAATAAATCTTCAATAAGATTAAAATCTGCTGCAGTTTTTTTTAAGTCATTAAAATCAGAGTCATAAGTTAAATAATAATAACTACTGTCATTATCAGTATCATGTAAACCGTGTCCTGCTATAAAAAGAATAAATGTATCATCTACTTTTGCGTTCTTTAATAATTGCTTGGCATCAATAATAGATTGCAGAGTAACCATTTGATTAGTAAATGCCTTTGTATAAATATTATTATAGTATCCTTTAAGACCGTCAAACATATTTTTTAAATCAATTACATCCTGATGAGCATATTGCAAGTCTGCAATATCAGGATTTTTATAATCAGATACACCAAAACCGATAAAATACAAATCCCCTTTGACAATTTTATTATAATTTTTATTAGTAACTGCCCTAAAAGATTCTATTCCTTTATCGTTTGTACAACTGACTTCTATTTTATTCAATCCGCTTGTTAACTCAATTGTCTCAGTAAAAGAATTTATAGAATCATCTATATTTTTTTTATATGTATTATAAACCGGCACATCATTCACAAAAATATTATATGCTATAATTTTATTATGAGCATCTTCACCCTTAAATTTAATTTTAAGAAATTTATCATTTTGTTCACTGGATAATATCTCTACTGACGGAGTTTTAAGATCAACAATATTTTCTAATTCTTTTTTGTTTATTCCCATCCGCCTTAATCGCTTTAAATACTGATTGTAATAATGGTTGATTACTTCATCATCTTTGATTCCCAATCTTTTCAATATAATATCCGGTCTGTTAAATTTTGGTGCAAATTGATCAATACTATAAGCTTCATATCCCTTTATCATTTTTAAAAGTGTCCCGCCATTTGGAGATGCGTCCCAGTACCCGTCATCAGTATAGGTTATCCATTGCTGATCTTTATAAAGAATATTAATATAATCACCTGTTTTAAGATTGAATATCTTTAAAGTATTTTCAAGAAATGCAACTAAAGTTTTATAATCTTCACTTACTGCAAATATACCAAATGCGGCATCAACATATTTCGTCTCTCCAATCTTCTTACCTGACTCATCATTAATAATTATCTTATACGTTTTCCCTTTAGAATTATTTTTATCAGTCTGATGATATTGAATTGCTTTAATATTTTTCTCATAATCAACCATACCCTGAGAAATATTTTTAAACTCCTTAAGTATTATTCCTTCATAATTACATACTTGTATAAAATTAGAATCGGGAAATACAAGAAATAATTGTTTATTATTAGAATGCGGTATAATATCTTTAAGATCATTATTTGATTCAAATTCTGCAATTATACCTTCATTAAAATCAATAATTTTAATATAAGACTTTATAGATGATTTACTCCATAAAATTAATTTTTGTTTTTTATTTGTTACAAAAAAACTATTATCATAGCTGGTATCATTAATCTTAATCTCTCCAATATCATGAAGTCTTTCTCCATTAATATTAAACATTTCAACACGTAAACAAAAATAATTATAATAATCTACTGTCCTATCAATCTTTTCAAAATAGTCATCAAGCTGTTCTGCTTCATCAACATTTAAAAATCCACGTGTTTCATAATTTCCATCAATATTTTTTTTATAACTATACTGGAGCATTTTTTTATCTTTTTTATTACTCTTATTAATCATTTTGTCAAAATCTGAATAATTTATAACTTCAGGAAAAGAAGCATTAATATCCATCTCCTGTAAAGCTATAATATTATTTCCTGAAAACTGAACATAAACATACTCACCTTTAGCTATTACTTTCTGTTTTCCTGTTGCACATTCCAATAAAGTAATTTCTGTTTCTAAACCATAAACAAGAAGCAGTAAATATTTACTGTCCTCTGAAAAAAATATTTGTTTTTTACCTCCGGGCCCTTCAAGACGATTTTGAAGCTTTATTACCCTTTCCAGACGCCCTGTATTATTCCATAAATATATATGATCAAAAATAAGAGAAACATATCTTTCTCCTGATGGGCTTATCTTAATAACATCTGGTTGAGAAACTTTAATTTGAGGAATCATTTGGAACTGCTCTATAGACTGCAGCATATAACAGTTTAATAAAATTAAAAATATTAATAATTTTTTTATCATAAAAATCACCTTTTTTATTTCTTTACTTTATCATTTAAAATAATTTTAGATTTCATAAAATACTACCAAGTTCTTCTCTCTATTGGAACTGAAGCGTACATTTCGAGGACTTGAACAAACTTTCCTTTCATTCCTGGCACTTTTAACCTTTCCATACTTATAACAAAGTCTCCATAAACTATAATATTATATTTTTCTAAATTTACTATTCCCCATTCATTTAAAAAAATTTATTAATTTTATCCTTGAAGGATTATGAAACTAAAACTATGTATAGAAAATCAAATATAAATTTTACTATCAATTATTAGCCTCAAGTACAAGAAAGTAAATCAAAATTATACACAACTTGATGATTTTGAATATTTTTAACTTTTCCTTTTACTACATTGTTCATCTGGTTTTTTACCTTCATTTTTCGAAAAATTGAGGCTGCTTTTTCTTTCGATTCTCTATAGCCTGTAAACAAAATATCCCACATAAATCCTGGTTCATGCGATTCTAATGTCGATACAACTTCTTCCATTAAAAAAAACAAACTGTTATCGATGCGGATCGTACTGATATTATTTCGTTCATAATCCGATATGTTATCAAAACAACAATTGCTTAATAACCAAATGGCATAATTAAAATTTACATCTTGCAGGCGTTTGAATCTCTTCCATATCACTTCTCTAATGTTACACTGTTCATAATTGTTGTATCTGCTTATTCCGGCTGACAAGAGTTGTTCAAAAGGTATCATATTTCTTTCATCCAGATAGTCGAGAGATCGCCAAGCACCAAGAAAGCAGCAAAATCTCCATATTAAATTGGCTTTTATGTGATTTTCTACACTGTCATTCTGGAACCTTTCAATTATTCGATCGTAATTACGAAACAGCCTTATAATATTATTTCTGTCGTTAATGTATGCCCAAGTATCCACTGCGGAAAACACTGCTAATATTCTTAAAAAAAGATTCTCTTCTTTTAGCGATCGTTTATTTAATAAGTACATTTTTTTTACAGACCATTCTCCGGTATATATCGTTCCCAGCATCAAATGATGTCTGACTACACTTTTTACAAGTGCTTTCATAAAATCATTAATGTTGTGTTGATCGAGTACATTCGTTTCTTGAATGATGTCTGCACTATGTTCCCCATGATTCAGCTTCCCCCGAACTTTTCCAATATCATGATATGTAGTAATAATCTCAAGCGTATTTCTATGCTCATTTAAAATATCCAAATATTCATCTTTTTTTTTGACTTGGCTGGCATCAATTATTTCATCGAAATAGCGTATTTTTTTTGAAATTTGATTGTTATGAAGGGTGATTTCTTTAATGAGATCGCTGTGATTCTTCATTCCTAAAAAATCCCAGTCTATTGTTAACATAACTAACCTCCATTGATAGGAATTTTCAAATCGTCTTTTCGATTATTAATTTTTAGCTCATTGACTTAAAAAGTATTTGCTCAGCAAGTACCTTAGTAATTACACTGAATATAGAAATTATAAGCCTGAATAGAAAACTACCTTTATTTTGGATTTTACTTTACCTTGGAAGAAGCTTTAAAAATCCCGTATATATTTTCAGTTATTTCGTGTTTCATATTTTATTATTAAATCTATATAAAAATTACCAATTGGAGTAAGTTTTACCATTTGAGAGATATCTTGATTATCACTTAAATTTAGAATTTTCAATGTCATTTCTAGATATCCATTGTCTCTTAAAAACCGAAGATTATGCTCAACTGTTTCAGTTTTCTTAAATAAATATCATAATAATTTGTTTTAGCATAAATTTCTCCAAAATTGAACTGTAAAATCAATATAAAATAATTGTTTTCTATTCATAAAGTCTAAAAAACATGTTCCATTGCTTCAAAGAACTTATATCCCTGTTTCTATAAGATAGTAATAAAACAATCAATCTTGAACTTACTGATACACCTACATATATTGAGGAAGTCTCTTTCGAATAAAAATATTAAAATCTTTAGCTTAGATTTTTTTTACAGGATGTTAAATCAGCGAATTGACTCACAATATCTCCTCATTTCTATGATTACATTTAATATGAGTCAACGCATCTAAAATTATTCGATTTTTTAAAAGTAAAGCTACTTTAATTGTGAGTTAATTCGTCTTTATCCTGGATAATTAAAAAATACTTTAAAAGAAATCATACTCTACTAGTTAAAATAAGATTGCCAAGAAAATTAAACCAGGAAAAAACATTTTAGTTTTCTCCAATAGACTAAAATATTATTTCAAAAATATATTTAATATATAATAAAAAAAAATATAAAAATAATTCTTGTATTTGAATACAAAATAAATTATAAATTAATTAAGTAAAAATTAGCATTCTTCATTTCATTAGACCCCTTATTACAAAGATGCTGATAATTTATCAAAGGAGTTATCATGCAAAAAAATACAAGACACATTAGAGCTGCAATTTTTGGAATAACAATTTTATTTTTCTTTATGCCATTTGTAATTATATCATGCCCGGGACACGGCTCGGTTTCTATTACAGGAACTCAACTCTCATCCGGAACAATAATCCGCGGGAGTCAATTTTCTGAGTTCACACCAAATCAACGTATTAAGCCTGAACCATATGCTTTTTTAGCTCTATTTTGCGCAATTGCAGGCATAATCTTTTCATATATAAAAAACAAAAGGCTTTCATTCATTCTTTGTATTACAGCGGCTATTTTTGGCATTATATTACTAATGCTTCTAAAAAACCGAATTTATATACAAGTTCGTAGATTAAATGAACAAGCAGATCTTGTTTTTAGATACGCGATTGGATTTTGGTTGTCTATCACCGGATTTACAACAGCATTAATTGTAACATTACTGTTAAATCCGATAATGCCTTTTGCAAAAATTAAATTTCCTATTAGATTACCTTATAAAAGAAGAGCCAGAAGAACTACTATAAGAAAAACCAGAAGAACTACCAGAAAACGTCGGTAATTAGAATAATACAAAGAACTATCCCCTAATTCATCCTAGAAATTTTAATAATTCATAAACAAGAAATGCCGGCCATACGATTGCTTTTAAAATCCCAAGCACTCCCATCCAAAATCCGGCAGCATGAGAAATATAATATACAACTGCTCCGATAAAACCAAAAAAATAAATCGCACCTGAAGATGCATTGTTATTAATTCCACATTTCATTTTTTTTTCCTTAATCTAAAATTTTATTAATTCTTAATTTTAATTCTTTTATAAATCTTCCCATAAATTTTAATCTTTTTCCATCTAAAAAACATATTGCATATTCAAAAAAAAATATTTTATTAAATATAATATTATTAATTTCAATATAAGGAATAAAAATTGGTTTATGAAAAAATGCAAAAATAATAATAGGTTTTATCAATAATCCTTTTTCAAAAAGAGTTATATTGATACAGGAACCATATGATGTAAAATATCCAATTTTCATGCTTTGAAAATAATAATTTGTTCCAATTTCATTAATTAATTTTTCCGGATATTTTTTGCTTATTTTATACCAGCCTCCTAAAACAGCAGTGATCATTAAAGTAAAACACCAGATGAAAACAAATAAAAACGGGTATAATATATAATAATATTTCATAAACATACCATTCAAATCCTTCATTTATTCATTATAATAATACAATATATTTTTAAAAAAATAAAAAATTCTATCAAATAAAAAACTCACCAGCTTCCGCTTGATCCTCCGCCTCCAAAACTTCCGCCGCCGCCGGAAAAACTTGAACTGCTTGAAGAACTCGATGAAAATCCTCCGGAACTGCTTGATGAAGAATACCCGCTGCCGCTTGTCCTGGCATTTCCAAAAAAGTTCTGAAGTTTTTTTATCTTTTTATTATGTTTACCGCCAATATTTAATAATATTTTTGCTGCAGGATAACCAATAAGATAAACGCCCACAATAACCAATGCAATTTTAGTACCTACAACAATTATTGGAAACATTGCCCAAAAAGGTATTAAAAAAATATATAAAAACCAACCTGGAAATCCTTTAACGGGTATGATAATGCCAATAAATGTAAATAATCCTAAGATTCCAAAAATAAATAATCCCATAAGGATTCTCATAACAATACCAATACCATTTATTTGACTATCAATAGACTTAGACATATTATTTACCGCTGGAATTTCATTATCAAAATTATCTTTTCCGCCTATAACATCAATTATAGAATCCACACCCTGGATTATTCCTTCTTTATAATTATTTTTTTTAAAAGACGGTGTGATTTTATTTCTAATTATTTGCCCGCATTTTATATCAGTTAAATATTCTTCAAGACCATATCCGACTTCTATCCGCAGCTTTCTGTCATCCAATGCTATTAATAAAAGAACACCATTATCTTTTCCTTTATAACCCAATTCCCATTTTTCAGCTGTTTTAATTGAAAATTCTTCAAGATTTTCTCCTTCTAAAGAGTTAATAATTAATACAGCAATTTGATTGGATGTTTGCTTTTCATAATCTGCTAATTTATTTTCTAATAAAGTTAAAGCATCATTATCAAGGATATTGGCATAATCATTCACCCGTCCTGAAAGAAAAGGCACATCCAATGAAAAAAAATAAAAAACAGTAAATGATAAAATTATTATTATAAATAAAATTTTTTTATTCATTTTTTACCTCCGATATGGATATTATCATCCAATTCATTTATATCCTTAACTCTTCTTTTAACTTTATTTTCTTTAAGTATTGTACCGCATAATAAAACGCCTGAAACAATACCGTCAATTAAAGAATCATTCTTTATCCCTTTAACTATTGTTTTAATAACATTATTCCACTTATCTTTACTTACTTTTTTATTTATCCCTGTATCACCTAATACAACAACTCTTTTTTCAAATAAACTGATATAAATTAAAACACCTGTTCTATCTACAGTATTAAAAACTTCCTGATTTAAAAATGCTTCTTTAGCTCTAAGATTGACATAATATTTCTTTTGATATTCTTCTATTAATAATGACCGTAATGGTTTAAATAAATATAATAAACTTACTATTAATAAAGGTAATAAAAATATTGCGCCTAAAAAAAGTAATCCTTGAGAAATCTCAACATTAAAAAATCTATATAAAAAAATAAAAATAGAACTTCCTAAAAAGGTACTAAAAAATCCTGCTGCCCAGTATATATTACTATAATTATCACTTTGTTCTGCAATATATGTAACAATTTCTCCACCGGATTGTGTTTCTGCATTACGCACAGCTTCTTTAATTTTATTTTTAAATTTACCTGTTAGGATTTTATCAATATTCATAAACATTTACCTCCTGCTTATAATAAAAATTATAATCTATAAAAACTAAAATAGTCAATTAAAAATTACAAGTTATAAAGTAATAAAGAAAGAAAAAAAAATAAAAAATTTTTAATTTTTTTTTGAAAAATTAAAAGATTGCGATATA
>CAZYID010000061.1:0-16233 GCA_964646595.1 uncultured Spirochaetales bacterium
ATGTTTGAGCCTATAGCTCAGGTGGATAGAGCGTTAGATTGCGGATCTAAAGGCCGGAGGTTCGAGTCCTCTTAGGCTCGTTTTTTTAGATATAAATAGAATTAATATTCCGAATTGTTCATTGAATATTGTTGTCTTATTGGAGTTTTAGCCTGCTTTTGCAGCATTTAGCTTTTTGGAGAAAGATATATGAGAGGTTTATTTCTTGTTTCTCCACATAAAAAGACCTCTTTGATGGTGATCTCCGGGTGCTATGTAGTTATAGTCAACTGAACCCCGTCAGGACCGGAAGGTAGCAGCGGTACGTATGGTTTTATCGTACATAATCCACTTGGAAGGAGTTAAAGAGGTCTTTTTATTTTATGAGAGCATTTGATTTTTTATAATGTAAAATCAGTTTTATTATTTTATAAATTATATTAAAATATATTTTATGAAAACATGGATTTAATATTATGTCATATGAAATAAGTGCAACAAAATTTAGACCTCAAAACTTTGATGAATTGATAGGCCAGGATTTTGTTGCTTCTACTTTAAAGAACTCTATACAAAATAAAGAAATAGCTAATGCATATTTACTAAGCGGGCCAAGAGGGATAGGAAAAACTTCTGCTGCAAGAATCATTGCAAAGTCATTAAATTGTGCTAATGGGCCTACAGGAACTCCGTGCAATAAATGTGAAAATTGTATTTCAATAACCCAAGGGAATAATAATGATGTAATTGAAATTGACGGGGCATCAAATACAAGTATTAATGATATTAGAGTAATTCAAGAAGAAATTCTATATCCTCCTGTAATATCTAAATATAAAGTTTATATAATTGATGAAGTTCATATGTTGTCAAAAAGCGCTTTCAATGCTTTATTAAAAACAATTGAAGAACCTCCGGAAAATGTAGTTTTTATTTTTGCAACAACAGAAATAAATAAAGTTTTACCTACAATTCGTTCAAGATGTCAGCAGTTTAATTTCCGGTTAATCCCGTCAGATTTGATCTTTCAGTCTTTAGTGAAGGTTTTAAAAATAAATAAAGTAAAGTTTGAGGAAAAAGCTGTTTTATGGATTGCTTTGCAGGGACAGGGATCAATGAGAGACGCATATACGCTTCTTGATCAAGTGGTTTCTTTTTGTGATAAAGATGTGACAATGAAAGAGATACAGGAAAAGCTGGGATTGGTTGGTGAAGAACGAATGTCAAAATTAGTAAACGGGGTAATTGAACAGGACAGGGAAAAAATTTTTGTTGAATACTTCTCATTAATGGAAGCCGGGATTTCGCCTGAACAGATTATTGAAGAGTTGATTTTGTTTTTTAGAAATATTTTATTAATAAAATCAAATTTATCAAAAAATAGATATGTTGGATTTAACGCAGAGCTTTATAATAAAGGGCTCACTGATTCTTTTACTTTTGAAGATTTAGAGAATATTTTAGAATTTCTTTTTAAGGCATATGAAAACAATAAATTTTCTATTGATGCACAAACAGAAATTGAAATAAGTCTTTTAAGATTATTAAATTATAAAAATTTTATAAGACCACGACAGATATTATCAGAGTTAAATTTATTGAAAAATTCTTTTATTAATCCGTCAGCGTTAATAAATAAGGAAGAAGCAATAAAACAAAAAGTTAATGAAGACAAAGTGGCTGCAGTAAGCATGGAGAAAAAAGAAGAAAAAAATGCTGCTGCAGAAATTAAAATAAAAGCAGATAAAAGTGAGATATTAAAAATAATTAAATCAAAATTATCTCCATCTCATTTTCAATTAGTTACTGCGCTTAATAATGTGTCGTTAGTTGAAGAAAAAGACAATAAAATGTATATTTATTTTACTCATAAGATGCATTATGATATAGCAAAAAAACATGAAGATTTATTAACTCAGGAAGCTTTAGCAATAATTGGAAAAAGTTATAATAAAGACTTTCAGGTGGTTGCATCTTTTATTAAAGATAAAAAAAGTTTCACTACAAGTGAGTTGAATAAAAATAAAATAAAAGAAGTTTTTCAGGGTGAAGAAATTTAAAAAAAATAATTACTTGGAGAATGAATATGAATCCTTTTGATTTGTTTAAAAATTTAAATATTGAAGAGCTAAAGAAAAAAGGCCAGGAAACATTAAGTAAATTAAAAGAAATTGAAGTTACCGGAGAATCAGGCGGAGGTTTTATTAAGGTTACTATTGATGGAGAATTTAATATCTTGGGAATTGAATATGAAGAGAATGATATAATTAAAGAAGATTTGACAGCTTTTAGAGATTTAATAATATCAGCACATAATGATGCTGTTAGCAAGATGAGAGCAGAGATTCAACAAAAATTTTCAAATTCTATTATTCCCGGGCTGTCTTTATGATCGGATTAAATGAATTAATTAATGTTTTTTCAAGGCTTCCGGGCATTGGTAAAAAAAGCGCAATAAGGCTTTCTTATTTTTTAATTAAAAATAAAAAGAGCGCTTTGGAATTATCTAATGTTATTAAAGAAGTTGTTGATAAAGTTTCTACTTGTTCAATATGTGGTAATTTTACAACAAAAGACCCGTGCAGTATTTGTAACGCAGACGACAGAGATCTTTCAATATTATGCATTGTTGAGGACTCTAAAGACCTTCAGGCAATTGAAGATACTGGTTTTTATAAGGGGCAGTATCATATATTAATGGGCGCAATAAATCCTCTTGAAGGTTTGACTCCGGAACGACTCCGAATAAAAGAGCTATTAAATAGAATAGAAAAAGGAAATTTTTCAGAAATATTAATTGCAACAAATCCTACAACAGAAGGTGAAGCTACATTTTTGTATTTAGTAAATATGCTTTCTAAATATAAGCTTAAAATTTCAAAACTTGCAACAGGTATACCAATGGGCGGAAGCCTGGAGTATACAGATAAACTAACATTAAGCAAGGCTATTCAGGCAAAAAATTATCTATAATATTTTTAAACTTTATGCTAATTTTTTAGCACAAAATAAACTGCTTTATTAAATATAAAACAGGTCGATATTTAAATATAGATTAATTTATTAAAATATTCTCTGCACAAAGTTTGGTAAATTATTTAATGCAAAATTTCAAGAAAGTATTACTTATTGTAATTATATTTTCTATATTAAATGTCTTAGCACTTTTATCAGAAGAATATATAAATAAAAATATAGGATATTCAATTGATCTTCCTTATAAATGGAAAATTGTAGATGAAGCTGATTCAAATATTGTATCATTTAGCAGTCAAGACGGTAGCGCCGTTTTTCAGGTTTATTCGTTTAAAGGTAATACCTTTAATACTCCTGAAAAAATATTTAATTTTATTAAAAAAAAGTTAAATGCAAATGGGGATAGAGCTTCATTTAATTTTTCCGGAAGAGATTCAGTTTTTTCTGATTTAACTTTTGAATCAAATTCATTTAAAGCACGTGGATATTTTGTCTTTGTAAATGGCAAAAAATTTGATTTTGCGCTATTATCGTATTCTAATTCAATATTTTATAAACAAAATCATGATTTTATATTATCAGTTCTTGATTCTTTTTCTATTAATGAACAAGGTAAGGTTTTTCCCGGACCGGTTAGCCAGTTTTACTACCCGGGGGATTCTAAAAATAAGAAGAAAGTTAAATTGGTTGTCTGGGGAAAAACTATTGAAACAACAATAGATTATGATGAAATTGAAGCAACTAAAGTTTTAATCGAACGAGAAGCAAGGATTTTAGAAACGTATAAACCTGGAAAAGATGATATAATTAATCCATGGAATAGATATTATAATTTAATATATCGTGATAATTATAGCCGTGTTAAAGATTTATCGTCACTTATAATAGAAAGTCTTGATCTAGACACATATGATTCAAATGAAATAGTTAGAAAATTGGTTTTGTTTATTCAAAATTTTAAATTTACAAGAACAGCTGTTACAGATATTACATCTCCTCTTGACAGTTTATATTCATTTACTGGAGATTGTGATTCAAGAACCCTTTTATTAACAATTATTTTACATCAAATTGGAATTGATGCAGTGCTTCTTGTTTCTACAAAATACAAACATTCTGCAATAGGTATTAATATGGGCGGAGATGGTGCTAGAATAAAATTCAAAGGAAAAAGCTATCTTTATACTGAATTAACTGAAGTAGTTGATATTGGTTTGGTTCCAAAGAAAACAGCAGATCTTTCGGCATGGACTTCAATGAATATTGGGTATTAATTTTACTAATAAGTAAAGACTTGATTTTTAATTCGTTTCGATGAAGCTCTGCTGTCCCTCCTTTTGTTTTTTTTGAAAATCCTCAATTTTTTTTTTAGAAAATAAAAAATTTGATGTTTTTTTTACGATCTCCTATAATAATTATAAGAACTTATCCTTTTTTAATAAGTTACTTAGGAAAAAAACGAGATATTATACGTACAGTTTTATACTAATTGATTAACAAGAAAATATAGAAGGAGGTTTTTTTTATGAAAAAAATAATATTGATATTGTTTTTATTGTTAATATTAGCCATAAGTTTACAGGCTTATACAATTATAAGTATTAAAGGGCAGAAAAATATACAAAAAGTTATATCGTCAAAACAAGTTTATATTGTCTTTACAGCTTATAAGGTTTTGTTATGGGATGAATCTTTAGAAGCGTGGGTAAAAAAAGAAAAGGCAAGTGGTAAAAATAAGAACATACCTACTTTTACACAAATGAAAAAAGATATGTATGCAGAGTTTGAGCAAAAAGCGAAATCAAGAGGTAAAAAATGGGGCGTTAAAATGCTTAGCAGTATTTCTAAGGCAAAAAAAGGATATGTTCTTCATATTAATGTTGATAAAGTTGAACCTACTCCGCCAATAGTAACAACCGGGAAATATACAATTAGAGCTTATAGAGCAGGCAGTAAAAGTGTATTGTTTACTGTAAAAATGAAGATAACACAACAAGCCGGTCTTGTAGGTTCACTTCCAAGGAATTGTCTTAAAAAAACAGGTGAAATGCTGGGAGAGGAACTCTGGGGTTTTATGAGAAAAGGAAAATAAATATAAAATAATTTAAAATATTATAAATTAAATAAATTCAACTTTTGAGGATTATTAATTTATAGAAATAATATGTGATTCTTAAATGATAATTTTTTCAATCTTTTTTTAATAAAATTTAAAATTTGGTGTTTAAAAGATAATTTTTTATAATTATTATTATTCCTTTTCCTTTTTTATTTAAATAAGTTATAAATTGAAAAATCAAAGGGATATAATAATAATATTCTAAAAAAACGTGAAAAATATTAATAATTGTGATATATTTATAATTATTTTGCGTTAACGTTAACACATAATTTTATTAAAAAAGGATGAAAGATGATTGATTATAATAAATATGAAGTCTGGTTTTTGACAGGAAGTCAGGATCTTTATGGTGAAGAAACATTAAAAAAGGTAGATGAACATTCTAAAATAATGGTTGATAAACTTAATAAATCAAATCATTTACCTGTACGTTTGATAGCAAAACCTGTTTTAAAAAATTCTCAATCCATTACTCAAATATGCGAACAAGCTTCAGCAAGTACTTCTTGTACTGGAGTTATTGCATGGATGCATACTTTTTCTCCAGCAAAGATGTGGATTACAGGATTAAATCATATTACCAAACCTTTTTTGCATCTTCATACTCAGTTTAACAAGGATATTCCCTGGGACTCTATTGATATGGATTTTATGAATTTAAATCAAAGTGCACATGGTGATAGAGAGTTTGGTTTTATTGGGGCAAGACTTCGATTAAAAAGAGAAATTATTGCTGGATTCTGGAAACATGAAGATATTCAGGAGAGAATTGGTATATGGATTCGATCTGCAGTTGCCTGGTCTGATATGCAGGGAGCGTGTATAGCTCGCTTTGGTGATAATATGAGAGAAGTTGCTGTAACTGAGGGGGATAAAGTTGAAGCGCAAATAAAATTTGGGTATGCAGTTCATGGATATGGGATAGGAGATCTTGTTGAACAAGTTAATCAAGTTAAAGATACAGAGGTTAATAAATTATTAGATGAATATAAAAGTTTATATAAAATAGATAAAAGTATTTTAGAAAATGAAGATTCATGGAGGCGTGTAAAAATACAGGCTAAAATTGAAGCAGGACTACGAGCTTTTCTTGAGCAGGGTAATTTTAAAGCTTTTACAACAACATTTGAAAATCTTTACGGTTTGGAACAGCTTCCAGGTCTGGCTGTACAGAGACTTATGGCAGACGGGTATGGTTTTGGTGCTGAGGGAGACTGGAAACACGCAGGTCTTGTTAGAGCAATGAAGGTAATGGCACATGGACTTTCAGGCGGGACTTCTTTCATGGAAGATTATACTTATCATATGGAACCAGGAAATGAAATGGTTTTAGGTGCACATATGCTTGAAATATGTCCAAGTATTTCTGTTGAAAAACCAAGCATAGAAGTTCATCCGCTTTCTATAGGTGGTCGTGATGATCCTGCCAGATTAGTTTTTTCAGGAAAAAAGGGAAATGGATTGAACGTTTCTTTAGTTGATCTTGGGGAAAGATTTCGTATAATTGTAAATGAAGTTCAGGTTGTTGAACAAAAGCAAGCTATGCCAAAACTACCTGTTGCACGAGTTCTTTGGATTCCTAAACCAAATTTTCAAACGGGCTTAGAATCCTGGATTCTATCAGGCGGAGCACATCATACAGGATTTAGTACAGCGATTGGTTTTGAACATATACGCGCTTATGCAAATATCAATGGAATTGAATGCATTCAAATTGGGTCAGATACGACTTTGAATCACTTAAAAAAGGATATACTTCTTTTTAATATTGCAGCAAGATTAAATCTTCAGTAATATAATAAAAATTTAAGGTATTTTTCAATAATATTATGGGATTATACTCAATAGAAAAACTGATTAATTATTTACTGGTCTATATGAATATGTCGATTTATATTGGTTTGGCTTCCCAATAATTTTTTCTCTTAAAAATAACAGATAAATCTCGGTTAAAGGAGGAATGGTTTTTGTAATTGGCAGTTGCTTGCTTGATTTTAAATTTATTAAAGAAAAATCAATTATAACTTCATTTTTTTCTTTATAGCCATTTCTTATAAATATTAAAACAGTTTCATCTATTTTTTTTTCTCGTAATTCAATCTTGTTATTATTTGGCACTGGAGAAATATGATTATCATAATCTTCATTTTTTATATTTATTCCAAAAAACATATCAAATTTTGGTTTACCGGGGTGAAAGGAGTAATAAAATGCTCCTTCTTTGGGATTAACGCCGCTATTGTCATAATTTAAGAATTTAAATGGAATAGACTGCATAGTCCCGTCATTTTTTGTGAGTCTGACATCAAAATGTAAATGTGGACCGGAAGAATAACCAGAGTTCCCGCTGTATCCAATTATTTGTCCGGCTTTAACTTTATCACCAACTTTTACAATTGCTCCATTTTTTTTCAGGTGAACATAATAAGCAAAAGAACCATCATTATGAAATATAGCAATGTAATTTCCTTTATCAGAAAAATATTCACCAATTCCTCCGACATTAGAGTCTTCTTTAACATCTGCTACAATACCGTCCCGGGCAGCAACCACAGGAGTTCCAACAGGCATGTTAAAATCAACGGCATATTCGTTAAGTCCAAAATGAGTTGTTTTTCCATGAAATCCCTGGGATAAACGTCTTTTAGTTCCATGTTCAAATGGAATAATGTAAAGATAGCTGTTATCGTGTTTTGCATTTGGATCACCAAGGGAGTATTTATAAGAATAACTATATTTTCTTGCTTGCGATTTATTTTTAACAGTAAGATAAAATAACAATACTTTTTTTGAGTTAGGTTTAATTACAGCAGAATATGGAATTTTATCTGACGGACTAAGATTTTCCAGAGTAGTAAATTTAATACTAATTGAATAAGGTATAAAATGAGAATTATCCGCATAAACTTCATATTTATTGTTGTTTGAGTTAAATTCTATATATACCTTTAAATGTTTACTTGCTGCAGTAAATTTTAAAAGGAAAAAGAATAAAAAAATAAATATAAAAAATATTTTTTTATATTTCATAAATTTTATTTAATTTTTGTAATTCTGCTGACTTCTTTTGTAGATACACGATTACCTTTTGCACTTACACTTTTAATGTCTAATATTGAAAAGTCATAAATTTCTTCATTAATCTTTTGCCTAGGTTTCTTTTTGTAGTAAACCATGACTTTATCATCCGGATTAAAAGACATGTGTTTTAATCTTCCATTACTTGTTGACCCAATACTATAAACTTTATTTGTAATAAATTTTTCTATTTTAAATTTTTTTGCATAGCTTAAATTTGAATCCAAATCTGTATAAATAACAGAAAAGGTTTTATCAGAATCAAATTGATTTATATACACTACATTAGTGTCGACAAAATTTTTTGCTTCAATTGAAACAATTTTATACGTTAGATCATTTGATATTATTAAAAATTTATCAAAAGTGGTAGCTATAAAGTAGTGATCTCCTCTTACATCTGTTCCTAAAAATCCGCTTTTTTTATCCCAGTATATTTTTACTTCTTCTGCCGGAATATCTTTTATTGAAATAGTATCCATTTTAATAATTTGTGTTTTTCTTTGGTGATCTTGACCATATTTTTCTATTAAATTGCCAATATAGTTAATAGTGTATTTTTTTAAATTTTTTAAATTTTTTTCTATTTCTTTTATTGCCTGAACAATATCATCTTTTTCCTTTTTATGATTTTCAATATCAAATCTTGAAATTCGTTTTATCCTTATCTGAAGAAGTCTTTCAATATCTTCAAGTTCTAGAGGACGAATGAATAAATGTTTGAATTTATTCATTTGATCAGTAATAGTTTTTATTACACCTTCATATGTTTTTATTTCTTCTATTTTTTTATAAATTCTATTTTCAATAAAAATTTGTTCTAAAGTAAGATCATGTAATTTTTGAGATAATTTTACATTTTCTATTTCTAATTCTTTTTTTAAATCAGAAACAAGTTTTTTTGTATTATATTCCAGGACTTTATCAACAGTTAATTGAACCGGTTTGTTATCTACAAGAGTAATAAGATTTATTGAAATAGACAGCTCACAG
The DNA here is from genome assembly GCA_964646595.1 of uncultured Spirochaetales bacterium. Classification (GTDB taxonomy): domain Bacteria; phylum Spirochaetota; class GWE2-31-10; order GWE2-31-10; family JAFGQB01; genus CAZYID01. The sequence continues at coordinate 9,149 of CAZYID010000061.1, forward strand.
TCAGAATATGCATAAAGCGCTTTTAATACATCTTCTGCGTTTTCTCCTCTTGATGTTTTAAGTTCAATTTCTACTTTTTCTGCTGTATAATCATTTATTGAATTAAGCTTAATTTTTCCTTTTTTTACTCCCTGTTCAATTGAATTAGTTAAGGATTGAGTTGTAGTTCCGTATGGAATCTCTTTTATAATTAGAGTTTTGTTATCTTTTATTTCAATTACAGCCCGTACTTTAACTTTTCCATTTCCTTTTTGATAATCGCTTATATCAATTAATCCTCCCTGAGGGAAGTCAGGATAAAGGTTAAATTTTTCATTATTAAGGATTTTTATTTGTGCATCTAATAATTCATTAAAATTATGAGGGAGAACTTTTGTTGACATTCCTACAGCAATACCCTCTGTTCCCATTAATAATAGATTGGGAAGTTTTGATGGAAATGTTAATGGTTCTTTATTTCTTCCATCATAACTATCAGCAAACTCTGTAAGATCTTTATTAAATAAAACTTCTTTTGCTAAAGGACTTAATCTGCATTCTATATAACGGGCTGCTGATGCTTCATCTCCAGTATAAATATTGCCAAAATTACCCTGTTTTTCAATGAATAGATCTTTGTTGGCAATGACAACTAAAGAAGAATATATCGAAGCATCTCCATGAGGGTGGTATTTCATTGTATTTCCAACAACATTAGCTACTTTATTGAATTTTCCGTCATCCATTTCATTAAGAGAGTGAAGGATTCTTCGTTGAACTGGTTTTAATCCATCATTAATATCAGTTATAGCTCTTTCTTTTATTACATATGAAGCATATTCAATAAAATTAGAGCCCATCATTTTTTTGACATAGCCCATTTACATTCTCCAAAAATAAAATATTGTTTTACACAAGATTTTTCATAATATAGGATTTTCTTTCCGGTGTATTTTTACCCATAAAAAAAGAAAGAGATCTTTTTACGTCACTCATATGATCTATTTGAACATTCAATAATCTTATATCTTTTCCTATAAATTGACCGAATTCTTTAGGAGAAATTTCACCAAGGCCTTTAAATCTGGTAATTTCTGTATTTTTAAGATTTTCAAGCGCTGTTCCTTTCTCTTCTTCATTATAGCAGTATATTGTTTCTTTTTTGTTTCTCACGCGAAATAAAGGAGTTTCTAGAATGTAAAGATGACCTGCTGTAACAACCGGTTCAAAAAACACGAGAAAATATGTTAACATTAAATTTCTGATATGAAGACCATCAACATCACTATCTGTTGCAATTATTATTTTATTATATCTTAATTCTTCAACATCATTCTCAATCCCTAAAGCTTTCATGAGATTAAATAATTCTTCATTTTTATATATGATATCTTTTTTATTTCCATAGACATTTAATGGCTTACCCCGCAGTGAAAAAATCGCTTGAGTAAAAACATCTCTGCAGGAAACCATACTTCCGGATGCAGATTGTCCTTCTGTTAAAAAAATCATAGTATTGTCACCAAATTCACTATTATCATTAAAATGATATTTACAGTCTTTTAGTCCCGGAATTTTTAAGGCAATTTTTTTTGCTTTTTCTCTTGCTTCTTTTCTAACTTCCTGAAGTTCTTTTCTTAGATTTTCATTATGTTTAATTTTATCAACAATTTTATCGCTGACATCTTTATTTCTATGTAAAGTAAGTAAAAGGGATTCTTTTATTTTATTAACAAGCTCGCTTTTTATATCTGTATTACCAAGTTTATTTTTTGTCTGAGATTCGAAAAGAGGTTCTTTTAATTTTATAGAAATTGAACCAACTAAACCTTCTCTCACATCGGTTCCGCTGAAAAATTTTTTAGCATACTCATTTACTGCTTTTAAAACACCTTCTTTTAAGGCAGATTGATGGGCTCCACCATCAGCTGTATGCTGACCATTAACAAATGAAAAGTAATTATCTCCGTATTCAGATGTATGAGTAAATGCATATTCTAGTTTATCTTCTTTATAGTGAATTATATCGTATAAATTATTTCCGCTTATTTCTAACTGTAATAAATCTTTAAGACCATTTTCGCTATAAAATAAAGTATTGTTAAAATATAATTTTAATCCGCCGTTTAAATAAGCATAGTGCCACATTCTTTTTTCAATATACTCTTCATTAAATTTGTATTTCCCAAAGATCTCTTCGTCTGCAGTAAATTGGATCAAGGTTCCGTCTGGTTTATCTGATTTTTTATTTGCTTCATTTATTAATATACCTCTTTCAAAGGTTGCGATTTTTGCTTTACCTTCACGGTAGGATGCAACTATAAATTGAGATGATAATGCATTAACAGCTTTTGTTCCTATTCCATTTAAACCAACAGAAAATTGAAAAACTTCGTCATTATACTTTGCTCCGGTATTAATTTTTGAAACACATTCAACAAGTTTTCCTAAAGGAATTCCACGCCCATAATCTCTTACAGTAACTGTATTATCTTTTATTTCAACAATAATCTTTTTCCCGAATCCCATTATATATTCATCTATACAATTATCAATTACTTCTTTTAATAATATATAAATTCCATCATCATAATTACTTCCATCACCAAGACGCCCAATATACATACCGCTTCTTAATCGAATATGCTCTAAAGAACTAAGGGTTGTAATTTTTGACTCATCATAGTTATGTGGTTTTTTTTGATTACCCATAATAGTACCTTAATTATGTAATGACTTTATATATATATAGGAGAGAAAATTAATAAAATTTGAGTATAAATCCCCTCCCAGAATTAAATAATAACAAATACAAATTTATTTGTCAAATCTTTATAATTATAAGAAATACAAATATAACTATTAATAAAAAATGCTTTTTTTGTTAAAATTGCATTTATTAAAATAAGAATTAGGAATAGAAATGGGGAAAAAATATAATTTTTTTAATAATGTTATTTATTTAGATAATATAGATTCAACAAATGACTATTTAAAAAATAATAACTTTGAAAATAAAACCATAGTATATACATTTAATCAAACAAAAGGCAGGGGAAGAGAGCAAAAATCCTGGATGGATTTTAAAAATAAAAATCTTGCTGTTTCATTTTTATTAAAACCTGAAATATTCTTTAATAATAATATCTGGTATATTGCTGCTGCTTCACTGGCTTTAATTGATATCATTGAGAAATTAAGGATTAATAACAGCTGGATAAAATGGCCTAATGACATATATATAAAAAAAGAAAAAACAGCAGGTATTTTAGCAGAATCAATATGGCAATCAAAAAAGATTGAAAAAATAATTATTGGCATTGGAATAAATATAAATTGTACAAAAAAAGATTTATTAATTTTAGATAATAAAGCAACTTCTTTTTTTATTCAAACAGGACAAGTATTAAACATAAAAGATTTTTTTTATAATTATAAAAATCAATTATCAAAATGGCTTTCAATATTATTATTTGAAAATAATGGAACAGAAAGAATCAAAGAAAACTGGTTTAAATACAGTAAAATTATTAACAAAAAAGTTGAGTGGAGTATTCAAGATAAAAAAGTAACAGGAAAAATAACAGCAATAGAAGATGATGGAACATTGATTATAAAAATAAAAGGAAAATATCATAAAATAACAAGCGGGGATATTAGAATAAAAGAGTAATTATTTTTTCCCGATATATGGAACATCCATTAATTGATTTTCTACTTTTTTGCCGGACAATAAATTTTCCATTATTCTTTTTGTAGGGAATTTAATTTTGAGATTATTTAATTCTTGTTCATAGCTTTCAAGCGTTTTTTTTGTTGAAGGGGCCACTGATGCTTCTTTACGAAGACTTGCCAAATAAAAATCTTCCAGTCGTTTTGCAATAAAAGTATAATTTTCCTGTATGAATTCATGATAAACAGCAGTTATATCTCTTATTTCTTCTGAAGCATTGTATAATAAAGAAGTGATTTTTAAGATTTCATTTATTATACTTGGTGCCGGACTTGACAGCCATTCATAAAATTTTGTTTTTAAAATTTTATGAATTTTATCCGGACGATAAGCTTCTGCTCCGATTTGAATATTGCATTTTACATCATTAATACCAGCTAAAACTAAATTTAGATAATAACTTAAAATGTTATGCCATTTACCAGGATTGTTCTTTTTTATTTCTTCTGCCAGTTTTGTTGTGAATTCTTTAGTATCATCAATGTATTTTTTATTTTCTAAATATGCTTCTCTTATATTTAACCTAATTCCTTTAACATCAACATTAAATGGATCACCAACAGAAAAATCAAATATTGAAACATGACAGCCTGTAAGTGTGTTTTTAAATTTTTCAAGTTTTCTATATAATTTTTCGCTAAATATAATTCCGGATTTATTTGGTTTTTTTGTATTAATTATTTTTAAAATTCTACTTGTTTCAGATATCAGTGAACCTATGATATGCCCGTTTTTATTAATAAAAACTCTTCCCCCTGTGGAGATGGCTGCATTTATTTCAAATGGTTTGATCATTGGATTTTTTATGTCAATACCATGAAAAAGCCTTGGGTCACTTTTTGGATTAAAAGGTTTTTGCCTGCACAATTCTATTATACACAAAACAGCATTTATAACATATATAGGATTTTCCGGACCTATAAGTATTAAAGCATCTCCTTCCATTTCGTAAACAATTGTTTTACATTGAGCACAAATTTGTTCAATTTTTTGAGGGAGAATATTTCCAAACTCTATAAGAGGAGTTTTATTATATTTTATGTCTTTTGAAAATTGCGTATAACCATGAAAATCCATTGTTGCAACAGTTCCGGGAAAATCATCAAATGATCGAAGCAAGCCGCCATCTTGATATAACATCATTTTTGATAATTCAGGGAAATCTTTTGTGTTTATTTTTGAAAAAGAACCCCACCAATTTAATTTATATAGCTGCAATGAAACATTATATGATTTGTCTAATTGATATTGGAGTTCCTTGTGGCATTTAATTTGACGATTTTCAATGGTTTCTGTTAAATCATTTGGGATTATTTTAAAAAGTTTGTTTTTTAACTCCAGATATCTTTTTTTTAACGCAGTAATATCTTCAATTTTTTTTGTTGTTATATCATGATTAATATTTATAGATTCTTCAATTAAATAATAAAGGGTTGTTTGATATATACTGCTAGAGTTTTTTACCATAAATATTTCCTGCTATATTAATTATAATAACAATTTAAATTAATAAATTCAAAGACTTTTAAATTAATAGTTAATATTTTTAGAAATTATTATTTTTTCATATTTTTTGTTTTTACAAATTTGGGATTAAATTTTAGCGTATATGTATTTTTGTTTTAGCATAAAGTACATGAAATTATCTATATAATACAATTGTATGTTTTTTTTAAGGCATAAATATAATTATACCATATTAGGTTAGGGTTTTCGATTTTTTAAGAAAATTTTTTTGATAAATTTGATAAAACAAAAAAAAGGATAAAAATTCAATTAAAAATGATGCGGGAAAAGCAGAATATGTTCAGATAATTATATTATTGACAATAAAAATAAATTATGATAACTGTTCAAGTTAGTTAATGATAATTATTTAAGTCCGGAGGAAATAAATGTCAAGAAGGGTTGTTGTCACTGGGATTGGAACTTTAAATCCTCTTGCAAATGATTTAGATACAACTTGGGAAAAATTATTAAATGGTGAATCAGGGATAGATACCGCAAAAGGTGTAAATTTTGAAGGTCTTAGATCCAATATTGCCGGACAGGTAAAGGATTTTAATCCGGAAAAATATTATCTTGATTCAAAATTAGTTAACAAAATGGATGAATATCAACAGGTTGCTTTTGCTGCAATGTTTGAAGCGGCTATAATGGCAAAAATACCTATGAACCATCCTGAAAATCATTCAATAATTTACCCAGAATTTGAAGGAATGCCAAAAGCTGTTTCCGACCCCTATAAGATGGGAGTAATGCTGGGAATCGGTGTTGGAGGCATGAAAACTTTTCAAAATCAATGTGAGATATTATTTAGCAAAGGCGCAAGAAGAGTTTCCCCATTTATGATACCAAAAATGATTGCTAATTTAGCAGGCAGCTGGATAGCACAGGCAATAAATGCAAAAGGTGTCAATACTTGTTATGTTACTGCATGTGCATCAGGGACAAATGCTTTAGGAGAAGCCTTTTTGGCAATTAAACATAATAGAGCAGATATAATAATATCAGGTGGAGTTGAGAGTGCAGCAAATGAGATAGGATTTGCAGGATTTTCAAACATGCATGCTCTTTCTACAAGAAATGATGATCCGCAAAAAGCCAGCAGGCCATTTGATAAAGATAGAGATGGTTTTGTTATTGGTGATGGCGGTGCTATTTTAGTATTAGAAGAGCTGGAACATGCAAAAAAAAGAGGTGCAAATATAATTGCAGAGTTTGTTGGGTATGGATTAACAGCAGATGCATATCATATGACAGCGCCTGATCCTGATGCCGGAGGTGCAGTTACAGCAATGAAGCAGGCAATAGAATGCGCAGGAATTAAGCCGGAAGATATTGGTTATATAAATGCTCATGGAACTTCTACAGATGCAAATGATAAAATGGAAACAAGAGCAATAAAAAAAGTTTTTGGAGATCATGCATACAAATTAGCAGTTAGTTCAACAAAATCAATGACCGGACATTGTTTAGGCGGTGCCGGAGCTTTAGAAGCAGCAATAATTACCAAAGTTGTGTCAGAAGATAAAATACCGCCAACTATTAATTTAGATAATCCTGATGAAGGAATGGACCTGGATTTTGTACCGTATAAAATGAAAGAAAAAATAGTAAATTATGCAATGAGTAATTCTTTTGGTTTTGGCGGTCATAATGCAGTAATAATAATAAAGAAGTATAAAGAATAAAATAGATTTTTTTAAGGAGTATTAAATGGAGTTTAAAGATAAAGTTGCGTTAGTAACAGGAGGTTCACGAGGAATCGGTAGGAATATTGCAGAAAGATTCGCAAAAGAGGGAGCAAATATTGTATTAGCAGATATTTCTGATTCTGTTAAACAAACTGCTTCTGAAATAGAAAAACAAT
>CAZYID010000062.1:0-8534 GCA_964646595.1 uncultured Spirochaetales bacterium
CAGATAAAAATACTAGAAAAACAAAAACTAATAAAAACGTAAATAAATTTTTCATTATAAATTGCTTTTCTTCAGTAGTTCTTGCTAGAACTGCTTTGTCTATATCATCAATGTATAAGCCGGTTCCAATAACCCATGAAAAAGGTTCAAATAATTTGACATAAGATATTTTTGGTTGATTTTCTGTTAATCCATCTTTTGTGGGTTTTGGCCATAAATAATCGACATATCCTGAACCATCTTTTAAACAGACATCAACAAATGCTGTAAATAGGTTTGTTTTTTCCTTATATGCACAATTATATTCAGGATCATCTAAAATTGTACCATCTAATGAGGGTACTGTAGGATGCATAATCATTGTTGGGATTGGTTTAGTGGTGTCATTAATCCAGAAATATCCAATTTCATTATCATATCTTGTTTCTTTTATAATATTAATTATTTGATCTTTTAATTTATCAATATCAGTATTATTATGAAATCCTTTTTCATAATAATTATTTATGACATCAAAAATAATTTTTGTATGTTCTCTTAATGCATTTTTTTTGTTTTTTAATTCATTTTGTTTAAATATTTTAATATTATTATTGCTCATAATATTTATATTATAAAAATATATTATTACGGTTGTTAAAAATAATGAAAAAATAATAGTAGTAGTTGTAAGTAATAATTTACCTTTAATTTTAAGATTAAAAACTTTCATAATAAGTCTCCTTTAAAACGTTTAATATTTACATTAAAGGCGTACTCAAATTTAATACTTGATTTAAAATTGTTATTATTTTTTTAACCAAATAAAAAGAAAATAGGTTAATCAAAAAAAATATTAAAATTAATAATAATTATTTACTTTTATATAGCAATAGATATGCCATAATTATTAAATTTTTCTATTTGTTGTATATGCAATAAAATTAGCTTAAATTTTTTATATTCTGCTGTTTTTTCTTTAATTTTAGTTTTTTTAGTTGTTTTTATCTTATTTTAATATTATTTTGACATTATTATTTATTTTAATAATAAATAATACTGTGTGATTTCAAACAAAATTGTAAAGAATCAAACAAAATTGTTTGATGTAATACATTATTATTAAGTATTTATGAGGATAGAATGTTTATATAGTAATTTTATTCTTAAATAATTGAAAAGGATAAACAAAAAAACCTGTGAAGAGTAAAAATCTTTTCACAGGCTAATAATATATTTTATTTAAAAAAATTAATCTTCTTTTTCTTTTGCTTTTTCAGCGTTTGCTATTACTTCATCAGCAAGTTTTCCTGTAATAGCTTGATAATTACTAAACTGTATTTCAAAACTTCCAGTACCGGAAGTAATAGATTTAAGATCAATAGAATATCTAAGAAGTTCTTTTTGAGGAACAAATGCTTTTATTAATTCAATACCGCCACCCAGGGATTCTTGTCCTGTAACTCTTCCTCTTTTTGATGAAAGATCAGAAAGTATATCCCCTACATATTTCTGGTCTGCATATACACTTAACTCCATCACCGGCTCAAGTAAAACAGGATTTGCCTGTTTCATTGCTTCTTTAAAACCCTGTCTGGCAGCGGATTTAAAAGCAATTTCTTTTGAATCAACAGGGTGTTCCTTACCGTCAAATAACCTGATCCCGACATCTACTACTTTGTTGCCGGCTAAACAGCCTTCTTCCATTGCTTCATGAAAACCTTTTTCACAAGCAGGAATAAAACCTTTACTGATAGCACCGCCAACTATTGCATTAACAAATTCATATTGTTTTCCTTCTTCAATAGGGTATATATCAATAGCAATTTTAGCGTATTGTCCGGCACCACCAGACTGTTTTTTGTGCGTGTATTCTGCAGTTGCTTTTTTCTTGATTGTTTCTCTATAAGCAATTTTTTTATCAAATAATCGTGTTTCTATTTTATTTTTTTCTTTTATATTATCTAAAATTAATTTTATTTGTGTTTCTCCCATACCGCTGATAATGTTTTGCTTTGTTTCTTTGTTAAACTCAATCTTGAAAGTAGGATCTTCATCCGAAACTTTTTGCAGTAAGGCAATAAGTTTTTCTTCATCTTTTTTATTTGGACATTCAATTGCCTGAGAGTAAACAGGTTGAGGTAGATCTAATGGAGGAATAATAACAGGAGTACTTGGATCAGTAAGAGTGTTATTTGTATTAACAGAATCCAGTTTTACAAATACTCCAATATCACCAGAATTGAGTGAACTTGTATCATTTAGAGTTTTACCAAAAACTTTATATAATTTTCCGCATTTTTGTTTTTGATTTTTATTTGTGTTAAGTAATTCGACATCATTTTTTATTTGACCGCTTCTTATCCGGAAATATGAAATTTTACCGGCAAACTGATCAATTGCTGTTTTAAAAATAAAAATTGAAGCCGGCTTATTACTGTCGGGCTCTATTTTGATTTGATTGCCGGAACTGTCTTGACCTTCAATTGCTCCAACATCAGCTGGAGAAGGCATATAATTTACAATACTATCAAGAAGCATAGCTGTTCCTGAGTTGGATATAGAATCTCCGCATATAACAGGCACAATTGTTCCATTTAAGATTGACATTTTTAAGCCTTTAATTATTTCATCATGGCTTATTTCCTGTCCGTCAAAATATTTAGTCATCAATGCTTCGTCTGTTTCTACAGCTGTTTCTAACATTTGAGTGAAATAATCATTTAATCCGGTTATATCAGCCGGAGCTTTTTCTTTACGAATTGTTTTTCCTTCATCTTCAAAGTATCTGGCTTCTTTATCTATTAAATCAACGATTCCTTTAAATTCTTTACCTGAACCAATAGGAATTGTAAGAGGTATAAAATTTTTATCTTTAAAATTTTCTTTTAAGCTTGTTAAACATCTTTCAAAGTTTGCATTATCTTTATTCATTTTATTGATAAAAACAAGTTTGGGTAAATCACATTTTCTCCAATTTTTAATAGTTTCAATTTCAACACCTGCTTCACCATTTAAAACAAATACAGCACAGTCACTTGCTCTCATGGCAGCCACAACTTCCCCAACAAAATCTCCAGCGCCAGGAGTGTCAATAACATTAATTAAAGTATTATTCCATTCAGTATAAGATAAAGTTAATTTAATTGACATTTTTTTAGCAATTTCCTGTTCAGAATAATCACTGACACTTTTGCCGTTATCAACTCTTCCCATTGCCGGGATACTATGTCCTGTGAAAAGAATAGCCTCATTAAGAGAGGTTTTTCCACAAGAGCCGTGCCCAATTAAAACAATATTCCTAATATCCTTAGTATTATATGTCATCGCTAAAGCTCCTTTTAATGATTTTTGAATAGAATAGTAATTTTAATAATTTTTATCAAGTAAAAGTTTTAATATTTTTTAAATAATTGATACAAGTAATTCCTTGTTGATAGCTAAAAATATTTTTTTTTATTTTTATCGTTGTCATGTAATAATATTATTGATGTTTTTGAAGAAGTAATTAAAGGATTATTAATAATTTTGTTTTTATTATTGTAAATAATTTTTTTTGCATAACTGATAAAATTTTTGATTTCATTTTGTAATTCATTATAAGACGATTTAATAAAGGATGCAAATTGTTCCGGATCAACTTTTAACATCATTGGTATTCTGATTCGTTTTGAAACTCTGGATAAAATTGAAATAATAGAATTATCATCAGTGTATTCTTTTAAAAAGCTTGAATTTGCCACGTCATTTGCAAACGTTAAGAATTTTGACTCATCAAAGTGTTTTAAATCTTTGAAAATTTTTGAAATTTTTTTAAAATCAAATTTTTTATAACTTTGATAAAAATCATCAGCAATGTCCGGTTGAATTGTTAAAAGATATCTGTCTATAAATATTTCAAGGATAATATGCGAGTAAAAATGAGGAAGCTGCTCTTTTTTTTTATTAAAATCAACATATTTTTTTTGTAAAAAAGATAAATTTTTTTTAAAAAAATTTGAGGAATGAAACCAGCTGTCTAGATCAAGATGTACAATCATTCCGGCAATATGTGATTTGATGTTTTTGTTTTTTTCTTTTGCGATTATTTTTTGTAGTGTTTTTTTTGTTAGTCTGATTTTTCTTGAATGAAAACTCAACAAATCCGGCATGGTAAGTCCGACTGTAAAGTAATTATCGTTTATATCATTATGAAAGTAATAATGCGCTAAAAAGTTCATTATTATGGTTTCTATCTTTTATTTTTAAATTTTGCAACAAATTTAACACTATGGATTAAGGTAAAAATTCTTCATTAATATTTTTTAATGAAGTAAAAATGTTTTCTCTAATATTTTTATTTTTTTTACATAAATCGTTTATCAGTTGTTTCATTTCAAGTCTTTTAGAATTATGTCCATATTGACAATTGCAAACTAAATTAAGAAAGTTTTTTTTGTCAGCAAACTTTACTATCTGTTTTTCTAAAACGTAAACCAGGGGTCTTATTATTGTATATGAATATTTTTTATATTCCATTACCGGAGTCATTGCAGCAATTTTACCGTTATAAAACATATTCATCAAAATTGTTTCAACAACATCATCAAGGTGATGACCAAGTGCAATTTTATTGCAATTACATTTTTTTGCCAGATTTAACAATTCGATCCTTCTTTGACTTGAGCACCAATAACAGTTCATGTTTTTACCGGGTTTTAATCTTTTTAAAACAGGTACATTAATAAAATGATATTTTATATCCCATTCTTTAAATAGATTTTCAATTTTATCTTTATTACATGTTGTAAAATCAGAAATAATATGAGCTGCTTGTATTTCATATTTTATCGGGAATGATTTTTGCCTTTTTTTTAAATCATAAAGCAAAGTTAATGAATCTTTTCCACCTGAGATACCAACAAGTATTTTATCATTTTCTTTGATCATTTTATAATCAAATATTGCTTTACCGATTCTTTTTGATATAACTTTTTCTATTTCAGCCATTTTTGTAATATATCAATATTTTTTATTTTTGTGAGCATAAATTTAAAAAAATATTAAATAAATATAATTAAGTTTGATAAAACAATTGAAAAAATGTATCTTTTACAAAAAAACAGAGGGTGTTAATGAAGGCTTTTTTTAAATTTATTTTTATATTATTTATTATTATTTGTATATTTTGTGCTGCTGCCTTTTTCTGGTTTAACAGGTCTACCGGTAATATAGAAGAAAAAGGTGTAGAGTTTGAGATAATAAAAGGAGATACTTCATATTCATTAGCAAAAAGACTTTATTTAAATGGTTATATAAATTCAAAAGAATTGTTTGTATTAATTACCAGAACATTAAGACTGGACAGAGGATTGAAAGCAGGGTGGGTAAGATTACTGCCCGGGCAAACAACTACAGAGATTATTCATACTATTTATAGCGGAGATTTTATCCCGATTGTTTTTACAATTCCGGAAGGATCAACAATTCAGCAGATTAAAAAAATTTTGGTAAAATCAGGTACAGCTGATATTGATCAAATAGAAACATTTTTATCAGATAAAGATTACCCTGCAAAGATTGGATTAAACGGATATAAAAGTGCTGAAGGATTTTTATTTCCTGAAACATACAGGTTTCAAAGGGGCGTTAGTGTTCAAGTAATTTTTAATGGAATGGTTGAAATGTTTTTTAAAAAAATATCAGAGATTTATCCGGAATATAATAAACTTTCAGAAAAAGAGCTGTATAATAAAGTAATCATGGCTTCAATTGTAGAAAAAGAAGTAAGATTAGCAGAAGAATCCCCAAAAGTTGCCGGTGTTTTTTATAATAGATTAAAAAGCGGGATGAGAATACAAAGCTGTGCAACAGTTCAATATATTTTAGGGAAACCAAAAGAACAGCTTTTAGAAACAGATTTACAGATAGTACATCCATTTAATACTTATATTTTCCCGGGGCTTCCTCCGGCACCAATAAGTAATCCAGGGCTAACAGCATTAAAATCAGCTTTTTACCCTGCAGAACATGAATATCTTTTTTTTGTTGTAAAAGATCCGGAAAAAGGGAGTCATTATTTTTCCAAAACTTATGCAGAACATCTTAAAGCACAGGCAAGATATAAGAGTATAAAAGGATTGTATTAAAAGATTATGAATAAAATAAATTTGAAAAAACCGGAACTTATTGCCCCGGCCGGAGATATGGAAAAACTAAAAGTTGCATTTCATTTTGGAGCTGATGCAGTTTATGCAGGTTTGACAAATTTTTCATTAAGAGCAAAAACAAAAAATTTTGATAAGAATGAAATTAAACAGGCAATTGATTATTCACATAAAATAGGGAAAAAAATTTATATTACTTTAAATATTTATTTTACACCTGATGAGATTTCGGGATTAATAAATTATTTAAAATTATTAGAAAAACTGGGTCCCGATGGTTTAATAATTTCAGACTTAGGTGTTTTTTATCTATCAAAACAATATGCTCCGGGTATACCGATTCATATTAGCACTCAGGCAAATACAACAAATCAATTTTCTGCAAAATTATTAAAGGATTTGGGAGCCAAACGTATTGTTTTAGCAAGAGAGCTCACATTAAAAGATATTTTATCTTTTAAGAAGGAAACTGATATTGAGCTGGAAGCATTTATTCATGGTGCAATGTGTATTGCTTATTCAGGCAGATGTTTGCTTTCTGCATATATGACTCATCCACAGCTTGGGAGAAGAAAAGATATTACATCAACAGAAGTTAGATCTGCTAATAAAGGAGATTGTGCACATTCATGCAGATGGGATTATTTATTAAAAGAAAAAACAAGGGGAGAGCAGGAATACGAAGTATGCGAAGATTATGACGGAACATATATTTTTTCTTCAAAAGATTTGTGTATGATTGACCATATTGATGATCTGGTAAAAGCCGGGATAGATAGTTTTAAAATTGAAGGCAGAATGAAATCAATTTTATATATTTCTAGTATTATACGGACATATAGAAATGCAATTGATAATTGGGCAGATAAAAAAGTTTTATATAATAAAAAAGTTATTTTAAATGAACTTGACGTTGTTTCACATCGAGAGTTTTGTACCGGATTTTTTTATGATAAACCCATGAAAAATTCGAATACTACAAAAGGCGGAGTGTATAAAAGAAAGATAAGACTTGCTGCATTAATAAAAGATATTAAGGAAGAAAAATTTGTTTTAAAGGTGTATAATACTATTAATGATAATGATAAAATTGAATATATTGCCCCTGGTATGAAAACAATTGAAATAGGCAAAATAATTTTTTGGGATAAAGACAATAATATAAAAAATAAAGTAAATCACTCTGAGTATGTTTTAGCTCAATTTTGGGATAAAGATGGCAATATTATAAAACCGGAAAAATTAGATATTTTAAGGATGGAAGCTGAATTTTAAAATATTTTTTTATAAAATAAATAATTTAATTAACAAAAATGAAACGAAAAACAAACTTTATAAAATTAATTTTTTTAATTTTAATTATATTTATCTTATTTTTATTCTTTTGTTGTATTCCAGATAATGTTACAGACCAAAAAGAAGAAAAAGATGATAATGAGGCTCAAGTAAATTCAGATATTAAATATAGTGGCATAAGGGCTTCTTCTTATGGTATTACTCCTTTTCCTAGTTCTTCAGAATGGGAGACTTGTATAAAAAAAATATCTGATTTTTTTTCAGATACACAATGTGCGTCAATATGGATTGTAGGATCAGCAGATTTAGATAATCAAGGTATTATTCTTGAGTTTCCTTCACCAGGAGGCGATTATGATAAAGTTACTTTTTTTTCAGCTGATGAGCATGAAGGTTATTTAGACTATTTTGATGTTCATAATATAAAAATACTTTTACAGATTGAACCTGGATTTGCTGATGTTGAAACATTGATTGATCTTGTATTAAATCAATATAAACATCATTCATGTGTTATTGGTTTAGGTATAGATGTTGAATGGTATAATAATGCAAGTGAAGGTAATTCTGGAGAAAAAATCAGTAATACTCTTGCTTTTAAATGGGAGAGTAAGGTTAAATCTCATAATGTTTCGTATAAACTTTTTTTAAAACATTGGAATAGAGATTGGATGCCTCCAAATTACAGAGGAGATATATTATTTGTTGATGATAGTCAAAATTTTGATTCACTTAATCAAATGGTTTATGAATTTAGTTATTATTGGGCAGATTATTTTTATCCAAATACTGTTTTATTTCAAATCGGATATGAATCTGATAGATCATGGTGGAACCAATTATCTAATCCAATTCCGGATATTGGAAATGCTGTCTCCAATAAAGTAAAGCAGAATTGCGGCATCCTCTGGGTTGATTTTACAGTAGAGTCAGTGATATCATTTAGATAAAAAATAAATACAATTAAGATAGTCAAAAGAAAACAAAAGATGTTTATTATAATTAAAGAAGGAAAATAAAAACTGTAATATTATAACCATAAAAAAGATATTTTTTTTTAATATTAATATTTTTATTTTTATTAATAAATAAACTTTATCCATGGTTTTTTAT
>CAZYID010000062.1:8634-16187 GCA_964646595.1 uncultured Spirochaetales bacterium
TAATATTAATATTTTTATTTTTATTAATAAATAAACTTTATCCATGGTTTTTTATTAAATGAAAACCTTTTTTTTAAGATTTGTTATAAAAAAATACTATTATTTTAATACATAATAGTATGCATAAATGTAGGAAAGACATAATTAGTTTTTTTGGAAAATAATAAAACAAAGCTTTATAAAAGAATTATAAAATTAATTTATTTTAAATTTTTAAGTAAGATTTCAAGAGGATTTCCTATATCTTTTAAAATAAATGATGAAAAAACAGGAGAGGTTGTGTCTTTAGATGTCCAGATCATAAGGAAAGATCAGAAGAAAGATATAATTCTATGGAAGAAAATTGGGAGAAAGCTTCTGTTTCTCCCTTTTTTATCATTTAGCTTCTTCTTTATTATATTCAAAAATCTCTTCAATTGATTTTTCAAAGTAATCTGCAATTTTGAATGCAAGGTTTAATGATGGATCATATTTTCTTTTTTCGATTGCATTTATTGTCTGTCTTGTAACACCAAGGTCTTTTGCCAATGTTTCCTGTGTTATATCCTTTATTGCTCTTAAGACTTTAATTTGATTTTTCATGTGTATTCCTTTACATTTTGTTTTTTAAATAATAATATATAGGTAGTCTAATAAAGGACATTCCAACCAATATATATGCAAATGTATAAGAGATTATTTTTCCTTCTTTATAGCCAAAGTAATATAATGTGAAAAAAAACATTCCTAATATTACGAATACAATATATAAAATATAAATTGTAAGTGATTCTACTTTTTGTCGAATTTTAATTATCCTTTCATCAACTATTTGTTCACCTTTTTTCATTTTACGATAAATTATTATTGATTGAATAATAATAACAGTTAAACCTACAGCAAGTCCAATAGAAAGTCCTAATAATCTTCCAAATAGAGTTTTATTAAAATCTACCCAGGTTAAAAGTGATACCCACATTAGTAGTATAATCATTAAAATTATACTTAAAATTAAATCTCTAATTATTTTTTTATTCATTTTTCACTCCTTTTGTAAATATAACAACACTAATAGTATATATAGCTATGCATATAGTAGCATATACTGTATATAATGTCAAATACTTTTTACATTATATTATAAATATTTATAATTAGTATATTTTTTTTATTTAACCTCTTTTTTATATTAATAAATTATTTGATATATATGTGTTTTAGTTAATTTAAATACAAAATAGCTTCAGATAACAGACAATCAGAAACAAAAAAGACTAATATCTCCTGTCTAATCTGATAAAGAGAAGAGGTAAAGTTTGATGGAAACATATTAATAAGGGCTATTAAAATTATACTTAAATAAACTTTAGGCTCACATATTTTTTGTGAATGAAAGAATTTCTATCATGATTGAATGAAAATTTTGTATTTTTTAATTTTTAGAAATTGCATTTTTAATATTTGTTATTTTATTATATAATCTGGAAAATTCTTCCAGATTTATATCAAGTAATTTCATTGTCTTGACAAATCCGGGGACATCATTTTCCAAAAAATGTTTCTTTTTCATTTTTAAAACCAATTTTTTACCATCAGGAGAAATGAAATATCCAATCCCCCTTTTTTTATATATAACACCTTGGGTTTCCAATAAGCTATATGTTTTTAAAATTGTATTTTGATTAACTTCAACTAATACTGCATATTCTCTGACCGATGGTATTTTATTATCATTTTCCAGGTTTCCGGTGATTATCTGTTCATAAATTATATCAGCAATTTGCAGATAAATTGCTTTTTCTCCTGAAAATATCATTATTTAACCTCTTTTTTGTTAAAACTGATAAATGAAAATGTATAAAGTAAAAATGTCACAGCTGAATAGATTATAATAGATATAGAATTCCTATTAAAAAAATTAATACTACTGTTTAACCTGTAATTAAAATGAAATTTATAACCATTTAATAAATCCATATTAATAAATACTTTATTAAATAATAAAAATACAACGTTAATAATAATCAAAGTAAGTATCAACAGTAATAAAGTTTTAAAAAAATTGTTTTTCTTAAAAAATATTGCTCCAAAAAAGAAAACAGCATGAAAAAACATAAATCCTGGTAGTAAACTTAATGGATAATTTATTTTTAATCCGGAAAGTGTACCCTTTATTATGGCAAAAAACAGGATTAAAACAAAAAACAGACTAAATAAAATAGAGTAATATCCAATAGAAGAAATTAGTAATTTTGCAGACCATTTTTCAATGTTTGATGCAGGCACCATGATATATGCAGCTGCTCTGTCCTTATTATTAAATTCTGTAAAAATTTTACTTGTAAAGAATACACCGATTATAAGACCAATAACAAAAAATGCTTCAGGTGGAGTTATAAAATTTTTTGAAGGAAAATTAAATAATATATAAATTGATGCAAGGACAATATAAATAATAAAATATGTCTGCCTGTATTTATTAATTTCAATTTTTAGCATTTTATAAAAACGGTTCATGTTAAACATTTTGATCTGCTGATTAATTGTTTGCATTATTTTCATTTATCTCTCCTGGTTTATTAATATTATCTGTTGAATATTTATTATCTTGATTATTCATCGCTTCTTGCAGTATACGGTTAATTTCATAGGGTGTTGCAATTGCAGCACTAAAAAAAAACTCAAGATCAACTTTAGTTTCTTCTCTCCGATTGCTCTTTTGTAAAATAAAATATCCCCCGCCGCATTTTTCACTAAAGACAACATTATCCTGCTTATTTAAAGAGTGTGTAATTGTTGTTTTAAAACATTTATTAATAATATCAAGCGGTGAGTTTATAATAATTTTTCCATCATCCAGGATAACTAATGTATCAAATAATGATTCTATCTCTTTTAAATGATGTGAAGAAATTATTATAATTTTATTTTTATCTGAACATTCGATAATCGCTCTTCTTATCTCTCTCTGGGATGGTATATCCAATCCATTAGTAGGTTCATCAAATAGAAGTATTCTGGAAGAGCTTGCCATGGCAAATGCAAGAAAAAATTTTTTCTGCTGTCCATATGATAACGTTTTGATTTCTTTACTCAGCTTTATACCAAATAAATTTAATTTTGCATCAAGTACCTCATGATTAAAAGCCGGGTAAAATACACTGTATAAATTAATATAATCTTTAACTTTCAAATCTGATAAATAAAAAGTTTCGGGTATAAAAAAAACATCTTTCAAGATATTGGGATCTTTCAGACTTGATGGGCTTTCAAAAACCTCACATTTACCTTCTTTGGTAAAAAGCAGTCCGGAAATTAATTTTAATAATGAAGTTTTACCTGCGCCATTTTTACCTAGTAAACCATAGATACTTCCCTTTTTAAAATTAATATTTAAACCGTTAAATAACTCCTGTGAATTATAATTAAAGGTTAAATTTTCAATTGTAATCATGTCAACTCCTTAGTGCTATATCTCACTATAACAGTATAACGCACATTAATTAAAAAGTCAAGATAATTAAAAGAAATAATTTAACAAATTCAATATTTTGCCAGAAATACTTATAACAATAAATTCATTAAATAAGCAAAACACAGTAAATTACTAATAAAAAGGTTAAATTATTCGATTGATAGGAAAAGTTGTAATCGTGCTATTCAAAAAATAAAATAATTATTACTAAAAAAATATTTTATTTTGAAACAAATTTTAATAATGCGCATCTAATATTATAGATTATATTAAAATATTAAATTAGGAGAAAAAATGAAAAGAGCAATTATTGCATTATTGATTATTTAACTATTCTGTTTTTCGGTTATAGCTGAAAGCATAGGTGATAAAGTTGCTAAAATGGGAGACGCAGAATTGGAAAAAATGATCAAAGGATTTAAAAGTAAAAGTATTTTTGTTGAAGGGAAAACAGCTGAATAAGTTACAAAAAATATTAAAGATTATGAAAGTAAATATATGTATTTTCCAAACTTTATCTTTGTTAAATTTATTACTGATAAGAAGGGTAATAAATATTACTATAGCAGGAGTAAAAGTTCTACTGATTTATTTATTATTAAATATAATGAAGAACGCCGAACAAAGTTCAAAAGATTTTTTTATGTAATCGGAGGTCTAGGTGAAGAAGGATGGGAATTTATTGGTGAAATTAAATAAGCATTTACCTGATGGGGCAATGTAATTATTATGGATATTGTTGCAATGAGAGAGTTAAAGGCAAGGCCTGTGCTATTGTTAAAAACGGAGAAGTAGTATTTATTGGTGAGGATGTAATGAACTCTGAAATTGCAAAGAGATCAAAAAATCCATATAGTGATATTCCAAGTAAACTAAAATCAGTACCAAAAGGCCTTGATCTTATGAAAGTTGCAAAATTATTTTACTATGTAGGCGGTATTGAACAAAATAAGGATGTCTGGTTATAGCTTGTAATAAAGGATTTTCAAAATAACAGTTCTAATGTAAGTTCTTTGTGGAGAATACTTACAAAATATGACAGAACATATATATATGTAAGAACAGTAAAAGATGAAAAAGTAGTAAAAAATGTTACTTTCAGATTCAGGAAAAAGGACAGAATTTGGGATATCCAAAACCTATTACACTTATACTTGAAAATGGTGAATGGATAGTACAATACGCCAATCCTTAAGATATCAAAAAAGCTGTTTTTTATAAAACAGCTTTTTTTTTTATTAGATAGTATTTAATACTTTTTGTTTTGAATTTCTGACGAAAAAACCTAATTTTTTTCAACAATCATGATTATTAAAAAATAGTAATATTTAATTATATAAATAATATAAAGGATATGTTTTGATGTTTAATGGTTGATTTTTGCTGATAAATGAGAATTGTTTTTAAATATTATTAAAAAACTAACTGTGAAATTTAATCCACAGTTAGTTATAGTGCCCTATTATTCATTTTTAATTTTTAATGCCTTGATCCAGATATATAAAAAATATGGGCAATGTGCAAAAGTTATAATTGTAAATAAAATAAAAAACTGCACTGATACTGATTTACTAAAGAATCCATATACTGTTGATAAATAGGCAATAAACATTAATGGAAACACAGTAAATAATAATATATCTTTTCTTTCAAATGGTTTTCTTGATGCCCAAAATAACAATACAGTCCATGCAGCACCAAGACTTCCAACCAAGCGCATTCCCCATTCATACTGTTGTGTATGAAATATTTGATCTTCACCAAATATCAGTATTCTTAAAACTGGAATAAAAAATATAATAATCATTAATAAATCAACTACACCACCAACAATCATAGAAAGTTTTAGCAACTGGATAATTTTCTTTTTCGCCATTTATATTACTCCTGTTTTTTTTCTATTTTTCTAGCTATTATATATGCACTAATATAAAATGGAATTACAACTGCATAAAATATCCATAATGGGAGCATATACTGTAGTAAAATTGCACCTGAAACCACTATTAAAATTTGAGATATTACCAATCCAAATAGAGCTGGAAAAATTGTCAACAGTAATACTCCCCTCCTCTCAACAGGTTTATAACTTCCCCAAAGAAGCAATACCGTCCAGCCTGCCATTAATGATGCTCCAACTCTTGAGTTGTATAAAAATATATTATTAATCTCAAAATCGGCAACTCCAAACATTGACATTGCAATATTCGGAAATAATAATATAATTGTTGCTAATAGATCAGCCAATGCACCAATATAAAAACAAGTTTTAATGAAATTTTTCTTATTATTCATCTTACTTTACCTCCTTTCCTTTTTTTGTGAATGAATCGAAATAAAATAACTACTAGAAAAAATTAAAACCAGAACAATCCTTTTACAAAATCCAAAAATAAATACTGGTCCTGAAAGATAGCTGCTGTAAAATATTATCTCACTAATAATTGAGATTATTATTAAAAGCGCTGTTACTAACATCAAGCCTCTTCTTTCTATTGGTTTAAAAGATGCCCAGAGCATAAGGATTCCCCATCCTGCCATAAATACTGTACTTATATACATTGCAAACTGGTAATCAAAACCGCTTCCAATATGACCGGACAATATACTTGGTAATTTAATACCAATCACGATTAATAACCAGTTAATAGCTATTAATTCATCCAAAATAAATCCAAGTATAAATGCTCCTTTTAAATAACCTTTTGAACTAATTTTCATTTAGTCCTCCTTAAATAATATTGCGTATGTGTTTAGAATCTAAACACATGTTTAAAAAAATTATTCCAACTTTTTAACTGCCTTTTCTAAATTTATTAAAAAGCTATTTATTGTTTCACACTCATTATCATCATAAGATATTAAAATATTTTTATAATTATTTTCAACATTCTTTTTTAATTTTAATAAGTTAATCGCAATTTTAGCGCCAATTTCAGTAAATGAAATCGTCATCTCATTTTTATTTGATGGATCCTTTGTTTTAATAATTATTCCTTTACTCTCAAGTCTTGCAACTGTCTGTGAAATCGCTCCTTTTGTTACTCCAAGTTTTTCAGCCATTCTAGTAGCATTAGTTGCTTGATCCAGTTTAATCATAATAATAAAATGTATTTCAGATGGAAAAAGTTTTATCTCATTAATATCTAAAGTTCTTTTCTTCTCTAAGAACAGTATTTTGTTAAAAACTGAATGTATATGCTGAATTATTGTTTCATGTATCTTATTCATATTTAGAGTATAGCACCTAAACACATAAATGTCAACATAAATTTAACATTTTTTTATTTATTTTTTTTTGGGTAAAATATTATAAAATAAAGAAAAAAAGTTGGAGGAAAATATGAAAATTTTGATAATTATGAAAAGTTCTATAAAAAAAGTCATTAGTTTTAAAAACCATGGCTTTTTTGTCTCTTATTTTGATATTTTTAGTTTCTGCCTTTATAATTCAATGTAATATTAATAACAATAATAATTTCATTATTTTCATAATTGAGTATCTTTTTTTAGTTATAACGACTCCTTTCAATATTTGTTTTTTTATTTAATACTTTCCAATAATACATTTATTAAAGATAAGTTTATTTTATCTTTCTCATAAACTACGTTTATAGAAAAATCAAAATAAATATGATTTTCTTCTATTGCCTTTACTAAAAAATTCGGTTTAATATTAAATGAAAGAATATTAACATCCCAATTTATTTTATCAAAACTTAATGAAAATAATTTCTTTTTAATAAATATAAATATATTTTGCATAAAAGTAATATAAGCTTTTGATTCGTTAAAATCACTTTTAATAAAATTTCCATCAATACTCATTGACCATGATATTATTGTATTTGCTGGAATATATATAATTTTATTACCTATATTATCTATTTTTCCTTTATCATCAAAGGTTAAAAAAACCATGTCTTTTTTAAAATATAATACTTCTCTCTTCTTTTTTGCAATATTAATAGTTTTAGGAGCTCTTCCTAAACTAAAAGTCATCCAATAGTCAATAAACAAATTATTTCCATCAATTTTAGTATTAAAGTAATAATCTCGTTTAATGCCTTCAATCTCTTTTATTGGATCACTTTTATCA
>CAZYID010000063.1:0-16025 GCA_964646595.1 uncultured Spirochaetales bacterium
CTTTTTATTAAGAAAAATCTTATGAACAAAGACTTTGCCTGTCAATTTTCAAGTTGAATAAACAGCGTATTTTCGATTAATAATTCAGTTTTTATATTATAAACTTCTTTATGTTCTGGTTATATAAAAACATTCTTCTTTTCTTTATTTTTTAATTATTTCATTTTTTGATCAAATTGTTTATCCATTATAAAAATAATTTCTTTTAAATTTCTTTTAAACCATGATAAAATTTGATAAAATTGCATTTAAGTCCTTCCGGTATAAATTATTTTTTAAAACACATATAACTTATTTATACATGTGGACTTATTAAATTAATAATACTATTTTTTTAATAAAAGTGGGAATTTGTCAATATTTAAGCCCCTGTTTCCTATTAGAAAAATTATTGTTAGGATAAAAATTTGTTTCAAATTGAACATAAAGATTCGAATACATCTGCAAGATCCGGTATATTAAAACTTTATCATTGTGAAATTAATACACCGGTATTTATGCCGGTTGGAACTAATGGTTTTGTTAAAACATTTCTTCCATATGAACTTGAAAAAATGAATATTAACATCATTCTCTCAAATGCTTATCATCTTTACTTAAGACCCGGTATGGATATAATTGAAAATGCCGGAGGACTTCATAAATTTATAAATTGGGATAAAAATATTCTTACTGATTCTGGAGGTTTTCAGCTTTTTTCTCTTTCTTCATTAAATAAAATTAAAGAAGAAGGAATTAAATTTAATTCACATATTGACGGCAGTAAGCATTTTTTAACACCAATAGATATAATAAATATTCAAAAAACATTAGGTTCTGATATCATAATGGTTCTTGATCACTGTACACCAACCGGCACAAGTCATAAAGATGCTTTAAAAGCAGTGAAAACAACAACAAATTGGGCAAAACAATCAAAGAATTATTATGAAAAAGAAATAGATAAAAAAAAGCAAAAAATTTTTGGGATTGTTCAAGGAAATTTCTACCCTGATTTAAGAAAAATAAGCGCTGAAGAAATAATTGATTTAAATTTTAACGGCTATGCTATTGGCGGATTATCAGTTGGAGAAAAAAAAGATATTTTTACTGATATACTTATACATACTTCACAGCTCTTACCGGAAAATAAACCAAGATATTTAATGGGAGTGGGAACACCACAAGACATTTTAGTTAGTGTTGAAAATGGAATGGATATGTTTGACTGTGTCTTTCCAACAAGAATTGCAAGAAATGCTACTGCATTAACAAGTCATGGAAAAATAAATTTAAATAATAACAAATTTAAATTAGATTTTTCACCATTGGATTTTGAATGTGAATGCTACATTTGTAAGAAATTCACCCGATCATATATTAGACACTTATTTAAAGCAAAAGAAATTGCAGCAGCAAGAATGACCAGTTATCATAATATTTTTTTTATGAATAATTTAATGAATAATATTAGATGTGCTATAATAGAAAATAGATATATAAATTTTAAAAGAAATTTTTTAAATAAGTATCTTTCAAAATAAATATAATAATAAAACTTTATTTTTGGATAATAACAATGAACAAAAAAATCATAACATTTATTTTTTTAATTTTTATAACTTTTTATGTTTTCTCTGATGCAACTGACGATAAAAAGGAAATATCTTTAGCTGATAAATATAAAGAAATACTAAACTATGGTATTGAAGAAGAAGTTGTAGAAATACTAAATAACCTGGGGGACTCACCGGGAAAAGACTTTTACTCCCTATTAGAAAATAGATATAAAGAAGCATCACTACCTAAGACTAAAATAGCATTAATACATTTCTTTTCAAATTGCACTAACCTGCCGGATAATATTATTGCAACATTATATGAAGATGCAAAAAAAGAACCGGAAAATTTTAAAGTTCATACCAGCATATTAAAATTTTTAGGTAAAAAAGGAAATAAAGAACACGGACTTTTTTTGATTAAAAGTTTAGATAATTATGAAGAACTTGTAAAAATAGCTTCTGCTGAAGCTCTTTCAGAAATGAATATTCAAGAAATAGGCATCCCTATTTTAAATCGTCTAAAAGAATCTGAGACAAATGATGAGAAATATTTATCTGATGATAATAAAGGAAAATTAATATTAGCTTTAGGTAAATTAAAAACAAAAGAAGCAGTGGAATATTTAAACAATATAATAAATGATACAGGAAATTACAAATATTTAATAATGTACAGTATGGTTGCATTAGCTGAAATACAGGATCTTAATTCCATAAAAACTATACAAAATAATTTAAATAATGAAGATATTAGAATTCAGGAATATGCAGGCTATGCTCTAAGTAAATTTAAAACAGATTCGGTTATTCCGATTCTACAAAAAATGTTAAAACATAATAATGAAAAAATAAGAGTTTTTGCCTGTCAAGGTATTGTACTAAATAATAACTCCAAATCAGTAAATATACTTTTATATAAATTTAATAAAGACCCTGCAGCAAATGTTAGATATGAAGCATTAAAATCATTAATTTATCTTGGCGCTTCCGGAATATCAACAATCAAAAATTACATAAAAAGCAACACTCTTAATGCTGTTGATTTTTTTATAATTAGCAAAGCAGTAACAGAAAAACCGGATAGTACTAATGTTGAATTCTTACTTTCTATTTATGATTCTGCTGAAAAAATAAACAAAGATACAATTGCAAAAAACGTTGTTACAGGAACATCCAACAAGCTTGATCCAATTATAAAAATATTGTTAAAATCAAAAGATCAATATATTAGAGTTAACGCAATTAAAGCAGTTTATAATATTAAAGATTCATCTTTATGGGGAATAGTAAAAGACCTTTCCCAGAATGATCCTTCAGCTTTAGTTATAAAAATGGCTAAATATTATTTAGAATTAAGAAAAATTTAATGAAGAAATTATTAATTCTTATAAATATATTACTTCTTATTTCATGCAATATTTCTTTTTTTAAAAAGAATAAACAAATCCAAACAAAATACAGAGAAAAAAATCCGATTGAAGTTCTTAAAATAGAATCTTCAATTGGAGATATAGACATAATTGGATGGTCAAATAATATAATTGAAATAGAAGCAAACAAAACAATAAATTCCGTTTTTAAAAATGATATAAGTTTATTAAACACAATTTTTACAAAAAACGAAAAAGAACTCAGCATCACTGCAAAAATTCCTGAAAGAGTTAAAGGTAAAATTAATTTTAAAATATTTGTCCCTTATATGCTTCTAAAAATATATATAGACTCACAAATTGGTAACATTGATATTAATAAATATCTTGGTGATATTGAAGTAAAACAAAATAAAGGCAATATAAATATAAATTTTTTTGGGAATATATTAAGATTAGATTCTGAAAAATCAAAAATATTATTAAACATTAATTCGTTTAATTCTACAGATATTATTGTAATAAATAAAAACGGCAATACTAAAATAACTACAAATGAAATTGGAGATTTTTCATTTATTGATATAAAATCATTAAATGGTGATATTGAACTATTAACATCTGATCATATCTCATATAAATTCTCTGCGATAAATCAAAACAGGATAAATATAAATTTTAATTATACAGAATTATTATCATCTTATGATAAGTATAATTATATTTCTGGAATTATTAATCAAAATAAAAATAACTGTATGTTCGATATATCAAATTTGAATGGAAAAATAAATTTAAAAAATTTCAAAAAAACAAAAAATGATCTCATTTTAAAATAGTATTTTTTAGAAAATAAATAATATTTTCTTCTTCATCTTTATTTATTCTAACTGACACAGTTGTATTTGCCGCAACAGGTTTATTGTTATTTAAAATAATTTTTTTACCTGTTTCAAACTTTTTCCTTCCTCCATCAAACAATTTAGTTTTATTTAAAAATTTTATTTCACAGGATGAATATTTATCACCTGTTATCTTTATTTCCTTTTTTCTATTAGTTAAATTTATTTTGTAATTAATTTCAGGAACTTCATAAGCCTGTGATGATATGATGCCCTCAATTTCAACAAACAAAGCACTTTCTGTAATATTCCCTACACTATCAGTTACTTCTATCAAATATTCGCCGGTCAATATTGAAGCTGCATTATTATATTCTAAAAATGAATTTCCAACATATTGCTTTTCTTCCCAAATTACAGTTGATTTTTTTAATAAATCAACTGGAATATTCCAGCTAAATTCTGTATCTGTATGAATTATTCTAACATTTACTATGTCATCTATCCCATTATCATCTTCTATAATAAAAAAGATTGAAAGAAATATTGAATCGTTCGGAATATTTAAACTATCTTTTTGATAAATTAAAATTTTATATAATGAAGATATAATAATAGGCGGTTCATTTCCACAGCAAATAATGTTAAACAATATAATAATAAATAAAATATAAAAAAACCATTTTTTCATATTGCTATTTTATTTAATTTTTATTATTTTGTCTAGAATATATTAAATGATATATAATATAAAATTACAATATATTTTTTATCAAAAAGTTATAAACCTAGGAGAACTCAATAATGAAATACAAAGTAATATCTATTATTATACTAATTATCATATTAATGTTTTTATGTTTAAGTTGCTTTAATAGTATTAAAACAATCAATGTTCTTTCAGATGATATCAGTATATATGAAATTGTAGACAAGTTTAATGCAGAAAATAAGAATATAAAAGTTTTTATAAATTACTATAATAATAAAACTGAAAAGGAAAACATTTTTAAATACATTAAAAAAAATAAAATAATAAATTTTGATATTGTTATTGGTAATAATTCTTGTGATAATATAATTGACTCAAAATATTTTAATAAAATTGCCTGGTCTACAAAAAAAAGCAATATTAATGAAATAAATAATCTATACCAACCGGCTGTTGACTTTATAATAAAAAATAATAATTATGCTTTATTATATAAAATTGATTTTCCGGTTATACTTGCAAGAAAAGATAATATTAACAAAGACTATATAAATAAAAAAGAATTAGACATCGAAGATTTTTGTCAAATAGCTTCCAGTGTTAATAAAAAAATGCCTGATAAAAAAAACACTGAAACTATGATAGGTTTTATCCCTTCAGTTTCTAATTTAAATGAAATTGATTTTTATTTTATTTTTAACTCTTCGATCATTAAAGAAAATAACAAATACTCATTTAATACAATAAATACTCAAAAAGCATATAAATTTTATTATGAATATGACAATGATTATAATTTTGGAAAACAAGAATCCTTAAATTATTTAAAAAAATTTACTAATATTGAAAAAAATTATTTTTTAAAACAAAAAATAATTTTATTTGATTTTCTAGAGCTGTCAAAAGCTTTTTCTTACCCAAATGATTTATATAAAATTTTTCTCATAAAAAATTTAAAACAAATCAGTATTAATAATAAAATCATTACAATTCCAAAAAAATCAATTAATAAAAAAGAAGCAGAAATCTTTATTGATTATATATATAATGATAATACACAAACGTTTTTATTAAAAAATACAACTGAAAAAATTGATTATTATTTAAACGTACATATTCCGGTAAAAAAAGGATTATTTCAAAAATTAGAAAATTTAACTTTTTTAAATTCTGATATTAATTTAGATGATTATATTAACAAATTAAAATATGCTGATTTTTATAATAATAAAATTCAAAAAAAATTCTTCGACAAATATTTTGACGCTAAAGAATTAATTAAAAAAGGAACATTACAAGAAAAAAATATTTTAAATTACATTACAAAAGAATTAAATAAATAGGGCGAAATTCGAGTTTTACTATTTAAAATAAAATTGCCTATTATATGACAAATATAGGAGAAAACTATAATAAAAAAAATCGAATTTCACTTCATTGGTTGTCACATGATGCCGAATGTCGAGTTCTTGATTAAGTTTTTTGTAGTTTTTTTTCTTCTAATGTTATTTATATTATTCTAATGAAAACTCGATATTCGGCCTAAATAATGTTTTAAAATAATAAAAAAATAAAGTGAAAATATATTTATTAATTTAACTATTTTATATATAAATAAAACTTAAATAAAAAAAACTTAAAATAAAAATTCAGGAGTTATTTTATGGATGCCAGTAAAATGACACTTTTAGTACAGGATGCTATTCAAAAGTCAGCAAACTTAGCATTAGAAAGACAACATTCAGAAATTGATATAGAACATCTTCTTTATTCTTTACTGGAACAAAAAGAAGGGGTAGCTTCTCCGTTATTTGATTCTATAGGTACTGGTGCAGCTAGAGTAAAATCAGAAACTGAAAAATTACTTGCAAGTAAACCATCGCTAGTAGGTGATGCTTCAAGTAATCCATATCTGTCAGCAACTACAAATAAATTACTTATTCAGGCTGAAGTTCAAATGAAAAAATTAAAGGATGAATTTATTTCTGCAGAACATTTAATACTAGCTATGATAAAAGTAAAAAGCAATATTTCTTCAATGCTTAATGAATTAGGGGTTACAGAACAAAATATACTTATGGCATTACAGCAGATAAGGGGCAATCAAAAAGTTACTGATCAAGATCCTGAGTCAAAATATAGAGTTTTAGATAAGTATACAAGAGATCTTACAATGCTGGCAAGACAAAACAAATTAGATCCGGTAATAGGTAGAGATAATGAAATAAGAAGAGTTATGCAAATTCTATCAAGAAGAACAAAAAATAATCCTGTATTAATTGGTGATCCGGGTGTTGGTAAAACAGCTATTGCTGAAGGACTGGCAAGAAGGATTGTTGAACAGGATGTGCCTCAAAGTTTAAAAGAAAAAAAAATATTAGGCCTTGATTTAGGACTACTTGTTGCAGGAGCTAAATTTAGAGGTGAATTTGAAGAAAGACTAAAAGCTGTAATTCATGAAATTGAAAAATCAAACGGACAAATTATCCTTTTTATTGATGAGTTGCATACTTTAATTGGTGCAGGAGCATCTGAAGGAGCAATGGATGCATCAAATATTTTAAA
Source organism: uncultured Spirochaetales bacterium (assembly GCA_964646595.1). Lineage (GTDB taxonomy): Bacteria > Spirochaetota > GWE2-31-10 > GWE2-31-10 > JAFGQB01 > CAZYID01. The sequence goes on from CAZYID010000063.1 coordinate 7,031, forward strand.
ACCTTCTTTAGCCAGAGGAGATATTCATTGTATTGGTGCAACAACTTTAGATGAATATAGAATGCACATTGAAAAAGATGCTGCTTTAGAAAGAAGATTTCAGCCCCTTCATGTTAAAGAACCTAATGTTGAAGATACAATTGCTATACTTAGAGGATTAAAGGAAAAATATGAAATTCACCATAATGTAAGAATTCTAGATAATGCAATAATTAGCGCTGCTGTTCTTTCAAACAGATATATTACTAACAGATTTTTACCTGATAAAGCAATAGACTTAATTGATGAAGCATCCAGCAGACTAAAAATGCAGATTGAAAGCCAGCCTGAAGAAATAGATATTATTGACAGGAAAATCCTTCAAATGGAAATGGAAAAACAGGCAATTTCAAGAGAAAAAAATGAAGAGACTCAAAAAAAATTAAAAATTCTTGAAAATGAACTTAGTGATTTAAAAACAAAAAAAGATGCAATGAAGCTCCATTGGATCAATGAAAAAAAAGTAATTGATCAAATTGGTAAAATTAAAAGTGACCTTGAAGACCTAAAAAGTAAAGAAGAAGAATTTATTAGAATGGGTAATTTAACAGAAGCAAGTAAAATAAAATATGGTGATAAAATTCAATTAGAAAAAGAATTAGAACAGTTAAGCAATAAATTAAAAGAACTGCATAAAAATAAAAAATATTTAAGAGAAGAAGTCACAGAAGAAGATATAGCTGCAGTTGTAGCTAATTGGACTGGAATACCTATACAGAACATGCTGCAAAGTGAACGGGATAAATTAATTGCTTTAGAAGAACATTTGCATGAAATGGTTATTGGTCAGGATGAAGCTATAACTGCAGTAAGTAATGCAATACGAAGAAATAAAGCAGGAATTTCTGATGAAAACAGACCAATTGGCACATTTATTTTTGCCGGTCCTACCGGTGTCGGAAAAACAGAGTTGGCAAAATCTCTAGCTAAATTTTTATTTGATGATATCAAAGCTATGTCCCGGATTGACATGTCAGAATATATGGAAAAATATTCTGTTTCAAGATTAATTGGTGCTCCTCCGGGTTATGTTGGATATGATCAGGGCGGGCAGCTCACTGAAATTGTTAGACGTAGACCTTATTCTGTTATTTTATTTGATGAATTAGAAAAAGCTCATCAGGATGTATTTAATATACTTTTACAAATGTTAGATGAAGGCCGCCTTACAGATGGTCAGGGAAGAACTATTGACTTTAGAAACACAATAATAATAATGACAAGCAATATTGGATCTCATTTATTACAAGAAGCCGAAAAAATAGAAGATGTAAAAAATACAATTTTAAAAGAAATTCGTTCATTTTTTAAACCAGAGTTTATAAATAGAATAGATGATATTATATTATTTCATCGATTAGATAAAAGTGATATTGAAAAGATTGTAAGAATACAACTTAAAATTCTTGAAAAAAGATTAGCAGGTAAAAATATTACTATAGAATATACAGACAATTTAATTAAATCATTAACTGAAATCGGCTATGTACCTCAATTTGGTGCACGGCCTTTAAAAAGAGCAATTCAAACATATTTAGAAAATCCTTTATCAAAAAAAATAATTTCAAATGAAATTACAGAAAAAGATAAAATAAAAATTGATATAGATAAAAATAAAATAAAATTTAGCAAATAAAAAAAAATAATTATAAATATAATAAAAAAATGCTAAAATATAATATAAAGTTTTATAATATTTAATAAAATGTAATATGTAATTGATTTATATTTGTTCTTAATTCTTTTCCAATTCGTATTACGATTTTAATTGAGGTATAAAGATGAGTAGACAGGATGAAATAGTACAAGCAATAAATGAATTAAAAGTTCACTTTGATAAAAACTTAAATAACAAATATGTTAAAAACATTATTCTTAAATTAGATATGACTTCTGATATTAAGCATAACATGGGTATTTTACTGGATTATAAAACTCTATATTTTGATTCTAAAGGTACAATTGATGATATTTATTCAAGCATAAAAGCTATAGGTCTATTTATTAAAGAAATTCAAATCAGAGTTCTTCCAAATATAGTATCTTTCACCGGGGATACATTTTTTGGTGCATCCGGCAGTAAAGATCCGAATGATAAAATTCTTTTTCAAATGGCTATCAAAAATTACCCGATGAATATAAAACTTCTGGCAAAAATGTGCTATAGTCTTTTAAAAATGGTTGTAGAATATGATAAAGAAAATTTTTCTGTGAGTCCTGCATTTGAAAGCGTTAGAAACTTTGATGAAATAGCGAATTCTTTAAAAAGTATAATCGAACATGATAATAAAAAAGTCTAGTATATCAGACTGAAATTCAATTATAAATATTTTTATTTTAAGTTCTTTCAATTAATAAATTATATTAACATTTTTTTAATTTCAATTAAAGCAGCTTCAAGATAATCTTTTTCCGGATGATTTAAATAAGCATAATTTATTTTTGAAGAAGAATTAATAAAAACCTTGTGCATAGGATAATTAATACTATTTAAAGCATCAACAACCTCTTTAAAACTACCACCCTGTGAACCTACTCCAGGTATTAAAACCGGTATAAAATCATTATATTTAAATAATAAAATTAATTTTTTTAATTCTTCAATATGAGTTGCACCTACAACTGAACCAATTCCAGTTGAATATTTTTTATTCCAGTTAATAATCTTATCTGCAACTTCCTGATATAAAAGCTTATTATTTTTTAACTCCAGCAATTGAATATCACTGCTGCCAATATTTGATGTTCTTGTAAGAATAAAAAAGCCTTTATCTTTATATTCAAAAAAAGGTATTAAAGAATCTTCTCCTAAATATGGAGAAAGAGTAACTGCATCAACATTTAATTCTTCAAAAATAGATTTTGCATAAGCTTTTGACGTATTTCCTATATCCCCTCTTTTAGCATCTAATATTACCGGAATATTAAACTTCTTTGCTCGATTTATTATATTTTGTAAAGATTTATATCCTTCAATTCCATATTGTTCATAAAATGCAATGTTAGGTTTAACAGCAATTGCATACTCATGAAAATTATCAATAATTGAATAAAAAAAATCACTTATTGTTTTTTCAATATTTGTTTTATCTTTAAAAGGAATTTTTTCTATTACCGGATCCAAACCAATACAAAGTATACTTTTACATTTAACATATCTCTCTTTACATAATTCTATAAAGCTCATTTAAATACTCCATTTTTTAAAATAATTTTACCGTTAATTATTACTGTTTTAATTTTACAATCAACACATAAATTTTCAAAAGGTGAAAAATCTGCTTTAGTGAATGTGTCTTTGCTTTTAAAAACATTTTTATCCTTCTTAATAATTGTAATATCTGCAAAATTACCTTTTTTTAATTCACCTCTTTTTTTTATTTTAAATATTTTATATCCGCTTGTTAATAGTTTAAAAATTTCATTTAACTTGATAATTTTTCTTTCATATAAATTATACAAAGCATAAAAAGATGACTCTAATCCTGGAAAACCTGAAGGAGGATCATTTGATTTTTTTTCTTTTAAAAGATGGGGAGCATGGTCAGTACCAATAATCTGAAAAAATCCATTATTAAATTTTTTTCTTACTTCCAAAACATCCATTTTATCTCTTATAGGAGGATTTACTTTAAATATATTTGATTTATTAATATTAGATAAATCAAAAAAAAGATGATGCGGAGTAATTTCAGCAATAATAGAAAATCCTTGTTCCCTAAATTCCTCAATGCTTTTTACCTGATCTTTACTGGTAACATGACAAATATAAATCTTTGCATTTTTCTTAATATTTTTTGCTGAATTAATTATCCTTTTAATACCATTAACTTCAGATTGTGGAGGTCTTTTTTTATTATGATCAATTATAGAATTATATTTAATATTTTTATATTTATGTAATGTTAATTGATCTTCACAATGAAACAAATTTAATATTGAACTATTTAATGATTGATAAATTGATTGATCATTGTTAATTAACAAATCACCTGTGGAAGATCCAAGGAAAACCTTTATTCCAAGAACAGGTATTTTTAAGGATTTTAGCTTTTTAAAAATAATTTTTATTTTATCCGAATTATCATCAGTTAATCCCAAATATAAACCATAATTTAATTTTGATTGTTTTGCTAAATTATTTTTTTTTATCAATGTATTTACATCAACTGCTGAAGGTTTATTATTCGGCATGTCAACAATAAAGGTATACCCGCCTTTAATTGCTGCTTTTGTACCTGTGTTCCAATCTTCTTTATATTCATGCCCAGGGCATCTAAAATGGACATGTGGATCAAAAAAACCATATGATACGTAACAATTTGAAGCATCAATAATTTTATACTTTTTTATTTTATATTTTGATATATCACCTTGAATTACTTTTTTTATTTTATTACCATTTATTAAAATGGTTCCCTTAGTAAATTTATTAATAAATATTGTACCATTAATTATTGCGATTTTAGAATTTTTCAATAATCCCATTTCCATTCCTATGATAAACACCAAATTCCTTAGAATCTATTAAAGAGTCTTTATACTGAAAAACAGGTCCTTCACAACAAACTCTTTCTCCGGAAGAATCCAAAGTACATGTACCACATAGACCTATACCGCACTTCATATATCGTTCCATACAAACCTGTATGTTATTATTTTTTCCTTTTATTTTATCAATTACAATATTCATCATAATTTCAGGGCCGCAAATACAAACTGTGTCATAATTATTTTTATTAATAAATTTATCCAGATCCACTGTTACAAATCCTTTTTTACCTAAACTCCCGTCATCAGTATATATATTAAGTGATAAATTTTTACTCTTTTTTATTTCTTCAATAAATTCCAGGTTATGTTTATTCTTTGCACCAAAAAAAACATCTGCATTTTTTCTTTTTTTAAGAATATAATTTACAAGGAAAAATAAAGGAGCTACTCCAATACCTCCACCAATTATTAAAAAATTCTTATGATTATCAATTTTAAATGAACTTCCTAATGGTCCGGTTAATCCAAAATAATCATTTTTTTTTGCACTTATCATTTTATCTGAAGTATCACCCCTATTTTCAATTGTAAAACCTACAATCTCATCATTATAATACGAAACAGAAAATGGTTTTTGAGACATATTGTAATTCAACATAAAAAAACTGCCTGGCAATATATCTTTTTTACCTATTTTAAAATATAAAGTTTTCTGTTTTTCATTTCCTTTAATTTTATATAAAGGAAAACTCTGTTCAATTTTATTGGCTAATTCTTTATTCATATTTGTAATCCAGATTTAATAATTATTTTACTTTCTAACATATTTAACAGTAAATTTTAATAATTATTAATATATTTTATTAATAATTATTAAGTGGAGCTTAAAAATGATAAGAAAAAAAAATGTTATGACAGGAAAAAATTAATTTAAAATTAAACCAACTAAATTTTTATCTTTAATATAAAAATTACATTTTTTTTCGATTTTTTTATTTTTATCAATAATAAAAACTTTAGGAGGTGCTTGAACAATATTTTCACCTGATATTTCAAATATCATATTATTTTCAGCATCAAGAGAAAGATTTTGCACACCATCAATTTCAAGTAAGATATTATTAATATCACTTTTAGAATCTATATATAAAATATAATTAAAACTATTTTTATCCCCGCTAAAGGTTAAGTTCACGCCAGGATAAATATCAATATAATTTACTTCTTTATATAGATTTACATATTTAGTTACTTCTTTTTGTTCACTATTATAATAATTTAATTTTTTTACAATTTTATCTTTACCAATTATTGTAGTAGAATTATTTGCATTTATAAACCTGAAATAAACCGGTGAAAAAGCACCAACAGTTGTTGCATGTCTTTTTCTTAAGGTATTCTCTTGTGATTCATTTTCTTTATTTACAAAAAATAACAATGCCTCATTTTTTCGCAGCATGATATTATATGATAATCCGCTTGCTCTATAAATCTTACTTTTTTTACTTAAAATAATTTCTTCAAAAAATATCGGATATATTTCATTGTTTTTGTTCTTTTTATCAACCGGATTATTATATCCATAGATATTAAAATTAAAAAATGAATTAAAACTTAAAAACATTATTATAAAAAAAATAAATATTTTTTTTATTTTAAATTTAATTAGCATAAATCCTGCCTGTTTTTTTTAATAAATTATAAATAACTTTTTATTATAATATTTAATTCGAATTTATACATATGCAATATGGCATGTTTCTTTGATTTTTTATTATATACTTTTTTATTATTATAAAAAAAATAACAAAAATTACAATAAGTTTCATTTAATTTTACAAAAAAATATTATTTTTTATGAGCAATTCCTATTAAATCCTTGTAATTCATATTCTTTTCTTCTAAATATTTATTTATTCCCATATTTATTTTATTAAAAATTTCCAAATCTTCATATATTATTCCGGTACCAACGCCATATAAAGCAGCACCTGCTATTATCATCTGTAATGCATCTTCTACAGTTATAATTCCACCAATACCAATAATTGGAATTTGTACTGCTTTATAAATATCAAAAACACAACGAATTGCAATAGGTAAAATTGCCGGACCGCTAATACCACCTCTGGCATTAGAAATAACAGGTTTATAAGTATTAATATCAAAAAGCATACCGGGTCCAACAGTATTTATTGCAGTAATACCATCAGCACCTGCATCTTCAACTGCTTTTGCAATATCAACTAAATTAGGAAAATTTGGTGAAAGCTTAACAATAATAGGTAATTGTGTTGCTTCTTTAACAATTTTAGTAATATTTGCCGCTGAATAAGGATTACTTGCAAATGGAGTACCAAATTCATCTTCAACATTAGGGCAAGAAATATTTATTTCAATAACATCTATATATTCTTTATCTAATAATTCTACAGTTTCCTTAAACTCCATTGGTGTCCCGCCGGCTACTGAAGCAATAATTACTGCATCTGAATTCTTTTTAACTATCTTCAACTCTTTATTAGATTCATTAACACCTAAAGATGGAAGACCAACTGCATTAATACATCCTGCTTTAAACATCTGTAATACTGGAGTTGAATGACCTTTTCGAATATTCTTTAAAATAGATTTGGTTGTTATACCGCCGGCTCCACAATTAGAAACTTTTACCATTGACCAACCTGTAACACCAAGAATTCCTGAAGCCAATACTCCATTACGCGGGAACATTAATTTTCCAAATGATAAATAATCTTTTTTTTTCATAAAAAAATCCTAAATTTAATCTATTATCTAAATATAAAATTCAGCTATATATTATTAAAAAATATTTTATTGAATTAAAGATGGGTCTACAATACTTTCTCTTTCACAATAAAAACATCTTACTACAGTAGAAGATTCGTCATATCTTTCTACTGTAAAATTTGTATTACAATCATTATAATTATTAGTAACACACATTGGATTAGGGCACTTCATTACACCATAAATTTGTTTTGGTATTTCTATCTGTCTTTTTTCAATAACTTCACTATCTTTAATGATGTTTATTGTTGCTTCAGGTGAGATCAAAGCAATTATATCTGTCTCCTTTTTTTCTAGATAAACATTTTCTATTTTAATAATATCTTTTTTACCACCCTTTTTAGAATCAAAATTAATTCCAATTGATATAATACCATGCTCTTTTATTTTTAAAATATCAATTATTTTTAATGCCATATGAGATATTATATGATCAATAACTGTACCATTTTGTATTTTAAATACTTTATAGACTCTATCATTCATTTTATTACTCCAGTAACAAGACCTAATATTGCCTGTCTTACAGGTATACCATTATGAGCCTGTTCAAAGTAAATCGCATTTTCTGTTTTATCAATTTCCGGATCTATTTCATCTACTCTTGGTAACGGATGCATTATTTTTACATCTTTTTTCATTGTGTCAAGTATTTCTAAAGTTATTTTATAACAACCAGCTACTCTTTGATATTCTTCCAGATCTCCAAATCTTTCTTTTTGAATTCTCGTCACATAAAGAATATCAAGTTTATCTGAAACATCTTCAAGTTTATCTGTTTCTTGATATTTAATTTTTTTATTATCTAAATCTAATTTTAAATGATCCGGCATTGCCAAAGATTTTGGAGATATAAAAAATAAATTATTTTTATAATAAGATAAAGCCATGGATAAAGAATGTGTTGTCCTACCGTATTTTAAATCCCCTAATAAACCTACATTTAATCCTTCAATATTTCCAAATTTTTCTTTTATTGTAAAAAGATCTAATAAAGTTTGAGTTGGATGCTGATTAGAACCATCACCGGCATTTATAACAGGAACATTAGCAATCTCAGCAGAAAGTCTGGCTGCACCTTCTAAAGGGTGCCTTAAAACTATTACATCGCAATATCCTGTAATTATTTTAATAGTATCTTTTAAAGTTTCACCTTTTTGAATCGAAGTTGTCCCTGGACTTGCAAAACCAAATATTTTCCCTCCCAATGAAATCATTGCTGATTCAAAAGACAATCTTGTCCTTGTAGAAGGTTCAAAAAATAAATTTGCTAAAACCTTTTCTTTTAAAGCATCCGGAAATTTATTCTTTTTAACATTAAATGCAGTCTGAATTATATAATCTAATTCTTCTTTTTCAAAGTCTCTAATTGAAATTATATTTCTTCCACTAAAATTCATTTTAATTCCTAAAATATTATAAAAATCTATTTATTCAAAAAAAAAGCCTTTCTAAAAAATTTAGAAAGGCTTTTTACTTATAATAAGTGGATAATATATTAATACCTCGCTTCTTTTTCTTTGCATAAATAATTCTTCTTTATTGAAATATATTTGTTTTTTACAATAAGGTCAAGAAAATTTTTTAAAAATTCATCTTATTATATTTCATTTTTATTCTAAAGCTAAAATTAATTCTTTTGCATGTTTAA
>CAZYID010000064.1:0-15769 GCA_964646595.1 uncultured Spirochaetales bacterium
AGCAAAGGAATTTGAAGTTTTTGCTGTGCCATATTTATTTAGAGATAAAGACCATTTGTGGAAAGTATTAAATGGAGAGATTGGCAGGAAGCTTCTTAAATCCCTTGAGCAATATGATTTGATTGGTTTAGGTTATTTTGATGCAGGTCAACAGAGTTTCTATAATTCGATAAAACCTATAAAAAGTATTAGTGATATTAAAGATTTTAGAATTAGTGTTTCTGAAAGTAAATTTATTAAAAATTATATAAAAGCATTAGGAGCAGTACCGGTATCAATAAAACCGAATAATATTTATTCATCATTTAAAACAGATGTAATTAATGGAACTGTAAATAATGAGTTTTATTATTATTATTCAGAGCATTATAAAATTGCAAAATATTATTCATATACTGAACATTCAAGAACTCCCGATATTTTATTAATGAGCAAAAAGACTTGGGATAATATGCTTAGAAAGGATCAGGAATATATTATAACTGCTGTTAACGAGTCTATACCATATCAATTGGATTTAATGAAAAAGAAAGTTGAGGAAGCAGTTGATATATGCAAAAAAAGCGGATGTGAATTTATTGAAATTGATAAATATCCTTTTATAGAAGCAGCAGATGAATTACATGAAACATATTCTAAAGAAATAATAGATTTAGCAAGAAAAATTAGAGATGTAAAATAAATAAAAGAATGCTTTTATTTATTTTCAACAATATCAATCATTTTTTGAAGAGAAATTTTTGCACTTTCAAGATATTCATTTTCCACAATAATTTCATATTTTAAAGGATTGTTTTTATTATCCAGGTAATTTGATATTGACTGTAATGACGCAGCTAAATATGGTAATGTTGTCATTGTCATATTTTTACATGCCGAAGTTCTTATTGGTAAAATTGTTTTATCTCTGTTTTCGTGTGCGATTCTTTCTACAAAAGTTGTTTCTGTGCCAATGCCCCATATTGAACCTTTTTCAGAATTCTTAATTGTATTATAAATTATTTCTGTTGAACCTGAAATATCAGCTGTATTCACAACATCTTCTCTGCATTCGGGATGAACAATTATTTTAATATCAGAGTAATGCCTTTTTACGTTTTTTATATCGTGTATTGTAAAATGGTGATGTATCGGGCAAAATCCGTCCCATAAAAAGATTTTAGCTTCACTAATATTTCCCTGTGTTTCTAGTGCAAGGTCCTTTTTTATTTTAACAATATATTTTTCATCAATGTTCATATTATTAGCTGTGTTTTTTCCTAAATAAAAATCAGGGAAAAATAATATTGATTTGTTCTGGCTTAAATAAAAATTTATGATTTTTCCTGCATTGCTTGAAGTGCAGACCGATCCTCCATTATTTCCGCAAAAACTTTTTAGATCCGCATAAGAATTTATATAAACAACCGGAACAATTTCATTATTAGATTGATCTTTTATTTTATCAAAAGCTTTTTTTACAAGAGTTATATCAGCCATATCTGCTAATGGGCATCCTGCGTGTGGATTTGGAATTATTATTTTTTGATTATTTCTTGATAATATTTTTGCCCCTTCAGCCATAAATTTGACACCACAGAATACAATAAAGTCAGCTGTGCTTTTTCTTGATTCAACAGCAAGCTTATATGAATCTCCAACAAAGTCAGCAAATTGTATTATATCCGGATTTTGGTAATGATGGGCAGGTATTACAATTTTTTTCCCCAATTTAGTTTTTAGCATTTTTATATGATTAATTAGATCTTCTTTTTTAGCTTTATTAAATTCCAGGAAAGATTTAAAATTTTTCATTTTTTACCTCTCTTTAGTGAAAAATCAAACGCATTTACACTGTGAGTTAATTCACCGATTGAAACAAAATCTATTTTTAATTTTGATAGTTTTTTTATTCTATTAATTTTTACGTTTCCGGAAACTTCAATTTCTATTTTATTATTTATTATTTGAGAAGCTTTTTTTATTTCATTTATTGACATATTATCAAGCATTATTCTGTCAACTTTACAGGAAAGCGCCTCTTTAACTTCATTATAATTACGAGTCTCAACTTCAATTTTATATTTTTTTCCCCATAGTTCTCTTACTTTATCAACAGCATTAGTGATTCCGCCTGCTGCGTCAATATGATTATCCTTAATTAAGATCATATCAAATAAACCCATTCTATGATTTAATCCACTGCCGCAAAACACAGCATATTTTTGCAGATTTCTCATGCCGGGGATTGTTTTTCTTGTATCTAGAATTTTTATTTTACCTTTTGTTAGTTTTACAAATTTATTTGTTTTTGTTGCAATGCCGCTTAAATGAGAGATGATATTTAATGCTGTTCTTTCAGCTTTTAGAATACTTAATACTTTTCCTTCAACTTGAGCTACAATATTACCTTTTTTAATTATGCTTGAATCTTCATAATTAAATTTTATTTTTATATTTTTATCAATTAAATTAAAGGTTTCTGAAAAAACCTCTGTTCCGCATAGTATACCGTTATCTTTTGATAATAAAATAAATGATGATTTTTGATTATTAAAGATTGCTTCGCTTGTAATATCCCCAATATTTTGAAGATCTTCTTCTAAGGCTGTTTTAATTAATGAAGCATAATCATTTTTATTAAGTTTCATTTGGTCTATATTTATACAAAAGAAATTAACTTTTTTCAATCTTTTTTTCTTATAAGTTTTTTTTATTATAGAACGACTGTTTTTTTTACTTCTTGCTTTTGTCTTCTTCTTTATAATGACATTTTTAAATATTAATGCTAAATACTTAAAAAAAGTAGGATAAGAAATGATAAATTTTTATATTGTACCAACTCCGATAGGTAATTATGAAGATATTACATTAAGAGCATTAAATGTTTTAAAAGAAGTAGATTTTATTGTTTGTGAACAGGAAAAAGAATATAAAAAATTATTAGGTATTTTAGGGATTAATGAGAAAAAGTTTATTTTATGCAATGAACATTATGAAGACGAATCAATAGAACTTGTACTCCCATTATTGGAAAAAGGAGAAAAGGGCGCGCTAATTTCTGACTGCGGTACTCCTTTATTTGAAGATCCCGGGTTTAATCTTATTAGATCAATCAGAAACAAAGGGTACAAAATAACAGCTTTACCCGGAGCTAATTCTATAATTACTGCTCTTTCTTTATCCCCTTTTAAAATAAAAGATTTTTATTACGCAGGTAGACTATCTCCTAATTCTGAAGAAAAAAAGAGAGAGATTATTGAATTATTAAAAAGAAAAGAAACAATAATATTATTAGATACGCCTTATAGATTATTGAATATAATTTCATTGCTAAAGAACACTAATATAAACAGGAGAATTTTTGTTTCATATAATCTTACAATGGAAGATGAGGAATTACTCTGGGGAAATCCAGATTTTGTAGAAAAAAGTATTTTTAGTAAAAATATAAAAAAAGGTGAATTTGTAATTATTGTAGATTCTAAATAGCTGAATTTTAAATGATTTTTAATAGAAATTGCCGATAAATTTAGAATAAAGTAGTATATATGTGATGAAGGAATGATATTAATATATTTAAAAAAAAATGGAAAAAAATAAAAAATTTATTGAAATTTTCTAAAAACATGGTAAAAAAATAGATTAAATATTATAATTATCAGAGGATAATTTTGTGAATAAACTTAAAAAGAAAAAATATTATTCTACTTCAGAAGTAGCTAATATTTTGAATGTAGCTGTAGGTTCTGTAATTAATTGGGTTGATTCGCGTGAAATAAATGCAGTTATTACTCCAGGCGGACATAGAAAGATACCTTTTAGGGATTTGGTGAATTTTTTAGAGTCTCATAATTATGAAATTCCTTCAGAAATAGCTGAAGAAAAAGATGTATTTCTTGTTGATGATGATAAAAAAACTCATGATATTTTTAATGAAATGTTTAAGAATATTAAAGGATTCAACCTAAAAGGATTTTCTTCAGGTACAGAAGTATTATTGGCAATGGGTAAAGAGCCGCCAAAAATAATCATTGTTGATGTGTTAATGCCTGATTTTGACGGGATTAAAGTAGTAAAAAATATTAAAACCAATGATAAATTAAAAAGTGTGTATATTATTGCAATAAGTGGAGATGCTACAAAAAAACAACCTTCATTGGATGCCGGCGCAAATGTTTTTATGCCAAAACCTATTACTTTAAAAAACATTCAAAATATTATTTCAGATTTTCAAGCATAATAAAAAGTAAGAATATTATTCATAATAATAATTTCTTTTATTAAAAAACATTTCTTTTACAGCGTTCATTCTAAAAAATATTAATAGATATATATATCCGAATAAAAATCCAAATAGATGTGTAATATGAGCTATACCGCCCATTCTATTTGATATTTGAAAATATATACTTAATACTGCCATTAATAATATTGCCCATTTTGCTTTCATTGGTATAACAAAAAACAGAAGCAACGTTACTTCAGGATAAAATCCGCCAAATGCCAGTAGTACTCCAAAAATTGCTCCGGAAGCACCAACTAAAGAAACTGACTGCTTTGTTAAAATATAAAAAATAACTGAAGCAATATTTGCTAAAATACCAACTGTTAAATAAAATGATAAAAATTTTATTTTTCCCCATCTTTGTTCTAATGGTCTTCCAAAAACGTATAATGCAAACATATTAAAGAAAAGATGCATCAAATTTCCATGAAGAAAGACAGATGTTAATAATTGCCAGAATGCGCCATTATTTATTGTGAAGATATAGCCTGTATTAATATGAAGTCCTAGATTATTATACACAAGATTAAAAATAACATTATTACCTAAAATAAATCCTGAAAGAAATGGGATGAAAAATAGCGCAGCATTTATTATAATAATTATTTCTACTATTCCGGTATTTTTATTTTTTTGGTTATACATATTTTATCTCGCTTCTTAAATGTTTTATAGTATTAAATTAAACTATGCTAATTATAAAATCAAGATAATTATTAAGAATTTTTTAAAAATTACATTTGTATAATAATTTTAAATAAATATAAAAATAGGTTTTATTCTTTTTAATTCTATTGTATAATTTGTTACTATTTTATATGAATGAAAAATGGTTTAAGGAACATAATATGAAAATTGCTATTGTTGGTTATGGAAGAATGGGTAGGGAGATTGAAAAAATTTTAGCTGAAAAAGATATTAAAGTAGCTTCAGTTATTGATAAGTTTGCGAAAGATGCACAATTCAAAGAAATTAATTCAAAATCTTTATCAAAGATTGATATTGCTATTGATTTTACTTCACCTGATGAAGTTATGCAAAATATAAATTTATATATTGAAAATAATGTTTCAGTTGTTATGGGTACAACCGGATGGTATAAAGAGATGCAGAGTGTTAAAAATATGGTTGCAAAAAAAATTGGTTTTATCTGGTCCGGTAATTTTTCTATTGGAGTAAATATTTTTTTTAGAATCATAAAAGAATCTTCAAAAATGTTTAACAATTTTAAAGAATATGATCCTATGGCATATGAGATTCATCATAATCAGAAACAAGACAGTCCTTCAGGGACTGCTCAAATGATAGGTAAAATTTTAATTGAAGAGCTGTCGCATAAAAATGTTATTATTGAAGAAAAATTGGATAGAAAAATAGGTAAAAATGAGATTCAATTTGGTTCTATAAGGGGAGGGAATGTCCCCGGAACACATGTTGTAGCATTTGATTCTGAAGTTGATACAATCGAGTTAAAACATACTGCAAGAAATAGACAGGGTATGGCAAAAGGCGCTGTTTTAGCAGCAGAGTGGATTAAAGATAAAAAAGGTTTTTATTCTATTGATGATTTAATTAATTCAATTGTTTAATAAAATGTATATTAATTAATTTAGGCCATTATATTCACAAAGATTTATTATATAAATCAAAATTGAGATAAATAATTCAAAGGAGTTTTATATGTTAAAAGGAGTATTTACTGCAATAATCACACCTTTCAAAAAAAATGGTGCTCTTGATGAAGAAGCACTGTGTAAGCTTGTTGATGAGCAAATAAAGGCAGGAGTTGCAGGTATTGTTCCATGCGGGACAACCGGGGAATCCCCAACACTTAATCATGATGAACATAATAGAGTAATTGAAATAGTATGTAAGCAGGTAAAAGGCAGATGTAAGGTGATAGCAGGGACAGGATCAAATTCTACAGAAGAAGCAATCAGGATGACAAAGCATGCAAAAGAAGCCGGTGCTGATTATTCTTTACAGGTTGTTCCATATTATAATAAACCTACTCAAAAAGGTCTTTATAATCATTTTAAAGCAATTGCAGATGCTGCCGGATTACCTATTATTGTATATAACATAATGGGGCGCACAGGAATAAATCTTGCAACATCAACTCTTGTTGAATTGTCTAAAGTTAAAAATGTTATTGGAGTAAAAGAAGCTTCCGGTTCTATTCAGCAAATAATGAGTGTTATTAAAGGAGTTCCGGATAATTTTTCTGTTTTATCAGGTGACGATAATTTAACATTACCTTTAATGGCTGCAGGCGGTCATGGAGTAGTAAGTGTTGCATCAAATATTATTCCAAAAAAAATGGTGGATTATGTTAATTTGGGTTTAAAAAATGATTTTGTTGGAATGAGAAAAATGCATTATAAATTGGATGAAATTTTCAGTAAACTTTTTATTGAGACAAATCCAATTCCGGTAAAAAAGATACTTGCATTAAAAGGTAAAATTCAATCAGCTTATAGACTGCCTATTTGTGAACCGGAACAATCATCCGTGAAGATTTTAAAAGAATTAATTAAAAAATATAAAATATAAAAAATAGTCCTTATTAGTAATGAATAAAAAAATTGAAATTTTTTTAAAAAACCGTTTTAACAAAAAGTTGTCTCTGCCGGAAGGAACAGTAGTTCAGGATTTACTGGAATACCTTCCAAATAAAGACGGTTTTATAGCTGCTACTGTTAATAATGAAACTACTTCTTTATCATTTCAGCTTAAAGTAAATTGCGAGGTAGAATTTATTAAAAACTCCTGTATGCCCGGTATGGAAATTTATAGAAGAAGTTTGTCTTTTTTATTAGAAAAAGCTGCAATAAAATTATTTCCAAAAAGACATCTAGTAATTGGACATTCATTAGGACCCGGATATTATTTTGATCTGGAAGGAGAAGACCTTACAGAGAAAGATATTATACTAATTGAAGAGGAAATGAGAAAGGAAGTAAAAGAAGATAAACCAATATTAAGAGAAAATATTAGTTATCAGGATGCTTTAAAGCATTTTAAAAAAAATAAAAGAAATGACAAACTTAAGCTTATATCAGGGCTTAATGTGTCTAGAATGTCTATTTATAGATGTGAAGACTTTTTTCAAGTATTTGATCTGCCATTGGTAAATCGGACCGGAGTATTAGATGTATTTAAATTAATTTATTATCCGCCTGGATTTATTTTACAGTTTCCAAAAAAATCCAATCCAAATAATGTTGCACCTTTTGCCGAACAAAAAAATATTTTTATGGTTTATCAAGAATACAAAAACTTGGGAAAAATATTAAATGTCGGCAATGTTGGACTTTTAAATGAAATAATATCAACGAATAAAATTGGTAATTTTATTCAGGTTGCAGAAGCTTTACATACAAGAAAGATAATAAACCTGGCTGATGAAATTTATAAAAGAATTAATAATGTAAAACTTGTTTGTATAGCCGGGCCTTCTTCTTCCGGGAAAACTACTTTTTCAAAAAGATTGGCAATTCAGCTTAGAGCGCTTGGATTAAAACCTATAACAATTTCTGTAGATGACTATTTTATTGATAGAGATAAAACGCCCCTTGATGAACACGGTAAACTAAATTATGAAACAATAGATGCAATTAATATAGATTTGTTAAATGAACACTTAAAAAGTTTATTAAACGGCAAAGAAATTAAACTGCCAAAATATAATTTTATTATTGGTAAATCTACTATAAGTAAAAATATTTTATCAATGAAAAAGGATGAGATAATTATTATTGAAGGCATTCATTGTTTAAATGAAAAATTAACACATGTTGTTCCTAAAGAAAATAAATATAAAATTTATGTTTCCGTATTAACGCAAATGAATATTGATAATAATAATAGAATCCCGACAACAGACAACCGGATAATTCGAAGAATTGTCAGGGATCATAAATACAGAGGCAACAGTGCTTTAAAAACTTTGCAAACCTGGCCGTCAGTTAGAAGAGGGGAGGAAGAGTTTATTTTTCCTTTTCAAAATTTTGCTGACGGATATTTTAACTCTGCTCTTGATTATGAATTAGCACTTCTTAAACCTTATGTAGAATCTCTTTTAATTCAGATTAAACCTTATGATAAAGAATATGCTGAAGCAGTCAGGTTATTGAGATTTTTAAGTTATTTTTTAGTAGTACAATCAAAATTTATTCCTTCAACATCATTAATTAGAGAATTTATCGGAGGGTCTTTTTTTAGTTATTGATAAAGCAAAAATAATAATATTTAATATATAGCGTGAAATAACACCTGTCAGGTTTCTTAAACCTGGCAGGTGTTATTTTTTTAATTAAATTCTTCAAATATTTTATTTAATATGTTATATACATTCTTACTTAAATATAAACAGGAGTTTCAAATAAAATGATAAGAATAAACAATAATTATCTGCTTCTCCAGGGAAGTTATTTATTTGCAGAAATTGCAAAACGTTTTAATGAATATACTCAAAAGAATCCGTCAAAAAAAGTAATAAAACTTGGTATTGGTGATGTTACAGAACCTTTAACTCCTGCTATAATTAAGGGTTTAGAACAGGGTGTGAAAGACATGAGTAATATAGATTCGTTTAAAGGTTATAAATCTGATAATGGTTATGAATTTTTAATTGATAAAATTAATCATCTTGATTTTAAACAAAGAGGTGTTAAATTAGATAATGATGAAATCTTTATTACATGTGGAGCAAAAGAGGATACAGCAAATTTTCAGGAGCTATTTGCAGAAAATATTAAAATTGCTATTACTGATCCGGTTTATCCTGTTTATATAGACAGTAATGTAATGGCAGGCCGTTCAGGTAATTTTAATAATGGCAGATATGAAAATATTGTTTATCTTGATTGTACAGCAGATAATAATTTTATTCCGGAAATTCCAAAAGAAAAAGTTGATCTTATTTATTTATGTTTCCCAAATAATCCGACAGGTCAAACAATCACTAAATCTGAACTTGCAAAATGGGTGAAATATGCTAGAGAGAATAAAGCATTAATATTATTTGATGCCGCTTATGAAGCTTTTATTAAAGATGATAATTTACCTCATTCAATATTTGAAATTGAAGGAGCAAAAGAAGTAGCTGTTGAATTTAGAAGTTTATCAAAAACAGCCGGTTTTACAGGTACAAGATTAGGTTATACAATAGTTCCAAAAGAAGTAATGATTTATGATAAAAATGACAACAAACATTCTTTAAATAAATTATGGGAAAGACGGCAATCCACAAAATTTAATGGTGTTTCATATATAATACAAAGAGGCGCTTGTGAAGTATTTACAGAAAATGGAAGAAAAGAAATTAATAAAGTTATCAATTTTTACCTGGAAAATGCAAAAATAATTAAAGATGGTTTAACTAAAATTAATATCAAGTCATCAGGCGGAATAAATTCTCCTTATATTTGGCTGGAAACTCCTAAAAGGTATTCTTCATGGGATTTTTTTACAAAGTTGTTGGAAGAGTGTCAGGTTGTTGGTACTCCCGGTGTTGGTTTTGGAAAATGTGGAGAAGGTCATTTTAGGTTATCTGCTTTTGGGGACAGAGCTAATATTCAAGAAGCAGTTGAAAGACTATCAATGTTAAAACTTTGATAAGAGATAATAAAGAAATTAATTTTTTTTAGAAATTTTAATCTCTACTTTTCTATTAGATTCGTCTATTGTGTTTGTTTTAGTATATAAACTGCCATAGCCATATGATCTCATTCTGTTTATACTTATTCCTTGGCCCATTAAATATTTCTGAACTGTTTGAGCTCTTTTTTTAGATAGCTCAAGCTCTGAAGCCGGATTATTTACATCATTAGTATGTCCAATTATTTCAATATTAATATCTCTGCGTTCTTTTAATATAATTGCAATTTGATTTATCAAAGGTAATGATTCAGATTTTATTTTATCTGAATTTGGATAGAAAATAATATTAGTAAAAGCTATAACATCACCTTCTTTTGCATTTTTTAATTTTTCAAGCTTCTCTGAATTTTCAATTTTTTCTTTTGTAGATAAATTATCTTTATTATTTAGTGAATAATTTTCTTTTAAATAAGCCTTGTTTCTGTCATATGATTTTATTTCATTTTCCGGTGTTGAACCTACAAATTGATATCCATTTTCTTTAAGCAGCTGATCAACTAATACTCCAAAGCATATAAATATTGGATCTTCAATAATATTTTGATCTCTATTAATTACAATTTCATATTCGTTTTTTAGATACAAATATTTCTTATAAATACTTCCTAAAACTGTTTCTGAACTAGGTTCTATCATATCAAATGTAAAACTATGTGTTGTATTTCCAACTTTATTTAATTGTCCTTTAAATAAATAGGTATTATTTTTATAATTAAAATGAAATTTTAAGGTGTTATATTTATCAGTTTGATTAATTGTTCCTAATATTGTTTCACCTTTATAAATTGTATAATTAATCAATTCATCTTCTTTTTTATCAGGAAAAAATTCTTGTTTTAATTTATACTTCTGTTTATTAATATTATCTTGAATGAAAAAGTTATTTCTAACAAGCGTTATTTGCTGTCTGACAAAAAATAATTTTGCTTTTTTTATTTCTTTTGGGTGCGTGAATTCTAAGACATTAACAGGTTCATATTTCCATACATTATAATAATCCATAAAATATAAGGGAATATGTTTTAGAACATAAGTTTTTTGAAAATCAAAGTTAGGTTTATTTAAATTAGGATCATCAGATTGCATCATAATACAACTTTTAAGAAAAATAGAAATAAGGATTATAAAAATAAATGGGAGAATTTTCTTTTTCATTGTCATCCTTTTTTAATAAAATTTTATAACAATAATATTTATTTTAATATTCAATTTTAATTAAGTTTTCACAAATTATGAAATTTATAATTATCATTTATTTAAATAAATGTAAATCAATATGCATTATTTTTTACTTTTTTACCAAAAAATGTAAGAAAAAGTATTTTTAAATCAAACAATAATGACCAATTTTCAATATAATCCAGATCATATTTTATTCTTACACCAATATCAGAATCCCCTCTCCAGCCATTAACTTGAGCCCATCCTGTTAAGCCGGGTTTAACCCAATGCCGGATGAGATATTTATCATATAATTTTGTGAATTCTTCTGTTTGTGCAATCATATGAGGTCTGGGGCCTATTAATGACATGTCGCTTTTCAAAATATTAAAAAGCTGAGGGAATTCATCCAGGTTTGTTTTTCGTAAAAAATTACCAAAATAAGTTTTACGAGGATCTTCTTTTGTTGCTTGTTTTGTATCAGCATCTTTATTAACTTTCATTGTTCTAAATTTAATAATGTTGAACTCTTTTTGGTTATATCCGGTTCTTTTTTGAAAGAAAAAAACAGGTCCTTTTGATGCTATTTTAATGCTAATAATAATAAGTAAAAATAATGGAAATGTTATTATTAGCCCGAATAACGCAAAGGATATATCAAATAATCTTTTAATAAATCTATTAAACATATTTTCTAAAGGAACAGTTCTAACTCCTATTAAAGTGAATCTTTTTATTTTTCTTACAGAAGGATTATCAGAAATAATTTTAAAATATCTGGGAATTAATTCAGCTTTTACACCATAATTTTCACATAAATTAAATAAACTGATTATTTTTTGAACAGCTTCCATTGGTAATGCAATTATTACATTATCTACCATTTTAGTTTTTAAGATAGTTTCTAATTTATCAGTTTTTCCAATTATCATTGACTTAATTATATCTGAATGAATTGGCTTATTAGATTTTAAAATATCTTTATTATCATCTAAAAATCCTATTATTTTTACACCTAATTCATTCGAATGTATAATCATATTATAAAAATCAGTCCCAATATTTCCTGCTCCGATTACTAAAAATCTTTTATAATTGAACCCTTTTTTCCTGATAAACACTAAGAGTAATTTTATACTTGATCTTTCAATTAAAAATATTGAAAATGTAATTGCTGCGTAATAAAAAACAAATTTGTCATAAAAATCTTCGTAAATATTTGCAATTTTAACTAAATAAAATATTGAAAATAATAATAATTCAAAATATACTATGCTTCTTATTAATCCAACAAGAGGTCTAAATCTATAAGAATGAGAGAATTCAAAGTTTTCTAAAGCTATAAATAAGAAAGAAATAATACATGAGGAAACAATTATTTCCTTTAGTTTCCATGTTGAAAATGAAATATCAAAAAATGTTAGATATCGAGCTAATAGATATGAGCCGATTAATAAAAGAAAATCAAAAAATACAACACTAGCTAATAAGAATTGATTGTCTCTTTTTATCATTTTAAAACCTGGGATCTCATTTTGTTTTAATAACATTTAATTATTTATTTATTATAACCCAATTTGTACAATAATTACATATTTTTTCAATGTTTTTTTATCTGGACTTTAATACATTGATTTTAGGACAAATGTCATTAAGTTTGCATTTTGAACAGAAGGGTGAAATTGGTTTGCATATAGTCTGTCCATAACTTACCAGATAATCGTTAATTTCTCTCCAAAACTTTTGAGGAAGGATTTCACGTAAAGCAAACTCTGTATCATTTGGAGTTTTGGTTGA
This sequence comes from uncultured Spirochaetales bacterium, assembly GCA_964646595.1. GTDB lineage: Bacteria > Spirochaetota > GWE2-31-10 > GWE2-31-10 > JAFGQB01 > CAZYID01. The sequence goes on from CAZYID010000064.1 coordinate 12,890, forward strand.
TACCCATCCAAATCTATTGGTTATTCTATGTACATGAGTATCAACACATAATCCCGGTTTATTAAAACCTAAGGAAATTACAAGATTAGCAGTTTTTCTTCCAACACCCGGAAGTTCAAGCAGCTCTTCTATTGTATCAGGTACTTTACCTTTATATTTTTTTTGAATAATTTCAGCAATAATTTTCATATTTTTTGCTTTTGTTTTATAAAAACCAGCAGGGTAGATTATTTTTTCAATTTCTTTTGAAGAAAGATTTATTAAGTCATTAAAATTTGAAATTTTATTAAATAATTTTTTTGATGCCTGTAATGTTACTTCATCTTTAGTTCTTAAACTTATAATTGTTGATAATAGAATATTAAACGGGTTTAATGTAGTTTCTGCTATAAGTGTTACTGAAGGAGATTTAGAATTTTTATATGATTTTTCTAAAATTTCTAGAACATGTTGATAATCATTAATTGTTTTTTTCATTATTGTTCAGGGGATAATTGTTTAAGAATTGAGCTTATTTCTTCATTCAATATACTATTTAATTTATCGAAGTTATTTGTTCCGGATAGTTGAAATGCTTTTTCACTGATTTTTATTACATCTTTATTTGATATTATAAAATTATATTTTATAATATTTATTTTTTGTTTTTCTGAAGGATCTATTATTTCTAATGATGTTTTATTATTAAAATTTACAGTTACATTTTCTTTTATAATTTTTTTTGGTTTTGCAAAATCCAGATATATTTTTGCTGTTATATAATCTTTGATGGCTTCCTGATACTCTCTTTGATTATTAAATTCCGATAGAATTAATAATTTGTACATATGGTCATAGTCATATAAGAAATTCATATTTAAACTTTTATTAAAATATTCTAAAGCAATTTCTAAAGCTTTTTTTGATTCTTCCAGGTCTTTGTAATTTAAAGTATTTTGAAATTTTATTTTATAAATATTATGCATCATTAAATATAATTTTGCATATTTGCTCCATACATTTTGATAGCCAGGAATTATTGAGTTTAATTTATCAAGGTCATTTTTTGCTTCATTAAAAAAGGATTCTTTATAATTTCCTTTTGAAGCAGTAAATAATAAAATATCATTATCAAATTTATATTTTTCATACCAAGCATAAGGATTATCAGGTTTTATTTGCACTGCATTGTCTATATAATGTTTTTGTATTTCATAAGAATTAGTTTTGTCTTTTAGGAATTTTACAACATTAATTTCACTTTTAAACAGGGGCAGAAAAAGTAAATAAGACATAATTAAAAATAAAAAAATTGTTAAAAAAATTATCAATGTGTCTTTAAAATTAATGTTTTTATGTAAAAAATCCGGAAGAAAATTTTTTTTCATTTCATTTTGTCTGACAATAAGAGCCGATTTGGAATATGAAATTAAAAAGATGCCAATGCCTAATAAGAAAAAATAAGCAGTCATTGTTACACTCATTCTTAATGTTAAACTAAAAATTTGATGTATTAACATACTTATTAAACCAGCGCTTACACCTAATGAGATCAGTCTGTAATCAAAGCTGTATTTTTTTGAATAAGCTCTTTTTAACAAAGAAAAAATAATATATCCAAATAAAGCAAAAAAGATAATTATTCCAAATATTCCGCTTTCTCCAAGAACTTCAACATACTCACTGTGTGAATGTTTAAATGAATTACTTTCAGAATACATATAATAATATTTACCTATGTATTTAAATGAGGCAGGATATACAGTTCCAAGACCTGCTCCAAATATTGGATGATCTTTAAATAATCCAAGTCCTCCGGTCCAGCCGTTAATTCTGTCTTTTATAAAAAAAGCAGGCTTATCCATTGTCATAACCAGTCTGCCGAATAATTTATTAATTATCGGAGGCGGGGATTTTAATAATATTACCGGAGCGGATAAAGATAACATTATAAATAAAACAGCGAACGGTATTTTTACATTATATGATAATTGATCTATCATTAAAATTAAGGAAGGTATTAATACTACGAAAAAACCAATATAACAGCCAAAGAAAGCTGCTCTTGTTTTTGTAAAAAAGATTGCAATTGTTCCCAGAATTCCAACAATAAAAATAATTATACTAAGCCAATTTTTTAGAAATTTTCTTTTTTTATTATACCATACAATTGAAGATATGAGAGCCAAAGGTAGAAGTCCAATAGCATAACCTGCAAAGTAATTTGTATTACCAAAAGATAGACTTGGTCTAAAACTTGAGGAAGTTTTTCTTGCAATAAAAAAATCATTTGTTGACCATATAAAAACAATTATAAAAAAAATAGAGATTATTAAAAGACCAATTTTTACATCTTTCAAATTATTTAAATATAAAAAGAAAAACATGGAAAAAATAATTAAAAAAGTATAATTCGCTAAATAGTATTCTCTATCATAACTTATTTCTTTTGATAAAAAGCTTACAATAAACTGCAAGAAGATAAATAAAAAATAAAAAATAAAATATAACAAATATTTCCTTTGTTTATTTATTCCTTCTTTCCAATTTAAAGTTTTAATAATTAAAATAAATAGTAAAATTAAATCAAAAATAAATATAAGGAATGTTTTAAAAACTTTTTGATGAAGAGTTATTCCTTCTATCATGCCAAAAATATTGTCTTTAATTAATCCAATTGTTATTAAAAGAATAAAAGGAATTATCGCAATTGTTATATTTTTACTAATTGTATTACTGCTCATAAATATTTTTCTTTTTGTATATCCTTATATAGAATCATTTCAATTGTCAAGGAAAATATAAATTAATTATTTAATGGATAGAGCTTTATTTTTACTTGGCATGACAGAGCTCTATTATGATTTAAATATTTACTTAAAAAGTTTTGATATAATATAA
>CAZYID010000065.1:0-15761 GCA_964646595.1 uncultured Spirochaetales bacterium
AAATTTTAGTTAGAATCTGTTGCACGAAGCCGCTTTGCTTCTTGGGTTTTCAAAACATGATAATAATTATAAATAATATTATTGAAAATTACAATATAATATATGAATCAGAAAAAATGAAGAGAAAGTAATTTTTTGTATTTTATTTTTCGTTTTGTTTAAGAGTTTTAGTATAAATTTATACTCATAAATATTTTTAAAAACATAATTCTCCTGTTGAAAATTTAAAATTGTTTTAAAATATAGTTTTACATATATTAAAATTATAGCATATTTTATTTTTATTGTTCTCATGATGAATCCAGCTTAAATGGATTATATTTTAATTGAGCATTATTGATTGAATCAATTATTATATATCTACCAATATGACAACATTCACAAAGTCTTATATCCACACCTGTTAATCTTAAAAATAATTCATACCAGCTTTCTGTTTTTATTTTTTTGTTTTCTTCATCTTTCACCTTGAGATACTTCTTACATAATTTAAGTTTTTCTCTATTCCTGTTACTTAAAATACCATAACTTCTTATTCTTACAAACCTATCAGGCAATACATGCAAAAGAAATCTTCTCATGAACTCACTTACATTTAAACTCATTATTTTAATTTTATTATCATCCTTATAATCTTTCCACCTAAAACAAACCCTATCATTTTTCAATGTAACAATTCGGTTATTTGTTATTGCAATTCTATGAGTATATCTTCCAAGATAATCAAATACCTGCTTTGCATTAGAAAATGGTTTTTTTGAATAAACAACCCAATTTTGACTGTATAGATTATCAATAAAATCCTGAAATAATAAACGATTTTTAAAATGTTCAATTTTACCCATAAGTTTTAGTTTATTATTTTTGTAATATCTTTTCAGATAATATAAAAACTTACCCCTGAATAACATAGAAAGTTTTTTTACTGAAATAAAAAATTCTTTTTTACAATTTATCCATTTCTTTTTATTTATTGACAAACCCCCGCCAGGTACAACGCAATGAATATGTGGGTGATCCAGTAAGTTTTGACCCCAGGTATGAAGCACTGCTAAAAAACCAATTTCAGCACCTATATTATCAGGATTTTTTCCTGCTTCTAATAAAGTTTCTTTTACTGCTTTAAATAACAGGTTATAAAATAATTTTTCATTATATCTTATAATTAAATTTAATTGAGACGGCAATGTAAATACAACATGGTAATATTCTACAGGCAGTACTTCATTCATTCTATTTTCTAACCATCTTGCCTTTGCAAGAGAACCGCATTTAGGACAATGACGATTACGGCAGGAATGATATAAATATTTTATATGAGAACATTCAGGACACTTTAATATATGACCACCTAATTTACCTGTTCTGCAAGATATAATTGCATTAATAACTTTCCATTGTTGCTTGCTAAGTTTTTGAAGTTTATCAAGATTCTGCCTGAATATATCCGCAATTTCAGGACTCAACACTTGATTAAAACTTTAATGTTTCTATTGGACTATTAAAAGAATTGATAAAATTATTAGCAATATGAATATATTTAACTGTTGTTGAAATACTCTTGTGTCCAAGAATCAATTGAATCTTTCTTAAGTCAACACCGGATTCCATGAGATGAGTAGCAAAACTATGTCTTAGTGTATGAACAGAAACATTCTTTTTTATATCTGCTTTTTTAACAGCTTTTTGAACAACACATTGAATTGTTCTTACTGTAACAGATCTTTCTTCATCATTTTTATAAAAATTACTGGGAAATAACCATATTTTTGGTTTTGATTTTATTGTCTGCCAGTAAGTTTTTAATATATGCAATAATTTTTTTGATAAAGGTACATACCTATCTTTATTTCCCTTTGCGCTCCTGATTTTAACCATCATTCTTTTACTATCAATATCTGTTATTTTTAATTGTGATGCTTCTGAAACTCTTAAGCCACATGCATAGATTGTAATAAAAATAGTTTTATGCTTTATATTTGAAATACTCTGATATATTTTAATAATTTCTTCTTTGCTTAAGATTATAGGTAATTTTTTTGGTATTTTTGTATAAGATATTCTTTCTACTAAAAGACTTGATCTTAAAACATTTTTATAAAAAAACTTAACAGCGCTTACAAATTGATTAAATACCGTATAAGATACATTTTTCTTTTTTAAATAATACTGGTATTTGATTATTTCATCTGGTGTTATTTTATCAGGTGGTTTATTAAAAAACCTGATAAACTTTTCCATAGAATGCATATAAGCATAGACTGTTCTTTCACTAAATCCTTTGATTACTAAATCTTGTTTCATTAATTCTTTAAATTTTCCCATAATATTCCTCCGAATATAAAAATATATTTTTTTATTCTTCGAAGAATAAGAGGTATAAATATTAAAAATGATTATACAAAGGAATGTGTGACTTTTAAGCCACCGCGAAGCGGTTTAGTGCAACTCATAGTATATGAATTTCGTATATATTTATTATACATAACTCCTCATTAAAACTCAAATATTTTCATTTTTTTTCCCTTTCTTTTCTTTTTTCTCTATTTCCCATTCCAGCTAATTATCTGTGTAATATATTTTTCTCTCAACAAAAGCATATTCCTAGCGCTGCTAAAAACAGAGTTTTTAGACAGTGATAGGAATCAAGCGTTTACTTGGTGGAGAAACATATTTACAGCAGATAATTAATTGACAATTGGAATAATATACATAGATTGCGTCGTCGCTTTACTTCTCGCAAAGACGAGTTTTTGTAATTAAAAAGCAGGTCAAGGTCGCAATCCTTGTGCTCCCCGCACAGGGTCAACACATATTTACAACAGATAATTATATGACAAATGGAGTAGGGTAATAATGAAATATGGAATAAGCGAGTCAAGAACCGCAGGCTCTTGGTCTACCCGACCAGGGTCAATTTCATTTAAGCATTTTAAGAAAATCATTTAACGCCATTGAAGGAAGGTTATACCCTTCTTTTTCATCTTCAAGAACACTGATTGCGCTTAAAGCTGTATCAATAGAAGTAATACAAGGTATTTTAAATTCTACAGCAGCTCTTCTGATTTTAAAGCCTAATTTGCCAGGACTTTTCCCTTTTGTAGGAGTGTTAAGAACGAGATCTATTTTACTGTCTCTCATCAGATCAAGTACATTAAGGTTGCCTTTATTTGGATTATGTACAAGTTCGATATTTATATTATTTTCATTAAAATATTTATAAGAGTCCTTAGTTCCGAGTAATTTAAAGCCCAATTTTATAAGTCTTTGAGCAATATTAAGAGCTTCAAGTTTATCTCTATGAGCAAAAGAAAGTAATACATTACCGCTTTTTGGCACATGTAATCCGGATGCTATCATTGATTTAAATAAAGCATTTCTCATGGTTAAGCCTATTCCTAAAACTTCTCCTGTAGATTTCATTTCAGGTCCAAGACTTGTTTCAACCATTTTAAGTTTATCAAATGAAAAAACAGGTGCTTTTATTGTTGTATAAGAAGGAACTTTTGCAAGACCAGTTTTATAACCCTGTTTTTTTAAAGATTTTCCTGTCATGATTTTTGTTGCAATTTTAACCATTTCGATGCCGGTAACTTTGCTTATTATTGGCACTGTTCTGCTTGCTCTTGGATTTACTTCAATACAATATATTTTATTATCAGAAATTACAAATTGAATATTCATTAAGCCGATTATATTTAATTTTTTCCCTATTCTAATTGTATATTCAACCAGTTTTTCTATCTCTTCATTTGATAAGTTAAAAGGAGGGAATACAGCTGTTGAGTCACCGGAATGAACTCCGGCTCTTTCAATGTGTTCAAAAATGCCGGGGATTAAAATATCTTTGCCGTCACAGATAGCATCAACTTCAACTTCTTTTCCTGTTAAATATTTATCAATTAATACCGGATGTTCAGGGCTTATCTCAGTAGCAAATCTCATATATTGAAATAGCTCATCATCATTATAAACTATTTCCATTGCATGTCCGCCAATTACATAAGAAGGTCTTACTAAAACAGGATAACCAAGCATATGAGCAATACCAAGTGCTTCATCAAAAGCAAAAACTGTTCTGCCTTCAGCCTGTCTAACTCCAATAGAAAATAACAATTCATTAAATACTTTTCTGTCTTCTGCTGCATGTATACCTTCAATTGATGTGCCTAAAATTTTAACTCCTGCTTCATGTAAATGTTCAACTAAATTTATAGCTGTTTGTCCTCCAAATTGAACAATAACTCCCTCAGGATTTTCTTTATCAACTATATTTAATACATCTTCCGGATTTAAAGGTTCAAAATAAAGTTTGTCACTTGTATCAAAATCAGTACTAACGGTTTCGGGATTATTATTTATTATTATTGATTCTATGTTTTCATCATCTAGTCCCCATACAGAATGTACTGAACAATAATCGAATTCAATACCCTGACCAATACGTATAGGTCCGGAGCCTAGCACAATAACTTTTCGTTTAGAACTCACCTCAACTTCATCTTCTTCTTCGTATGTAGAATAATAATATGGAGTTACTGCTTCAAATTCTGCAGAACATGTATCAACCATTTTATAGGTTGGCAGAACTTTACATTTTTTTCTGAATTTTCTAAACTCTAGATGTTTAACTCCAATTATTTTTGCTAAATAAGTATCTCCAAAACCGTATTGTTTTAGAGTTTTTAAAAAATCTATTGTATTTTGTTCAATGCTTTTTTTGTTTAATACTAGGTCTTTTGTGAATACCTTTTTTGCTTCTTTTTCTAAAGTAATAATATTTTCAAGTTTTTTTAAGAAAAACAAGTCAATTTTAGTATCATTATGAATATCTTCAATAGAATAATTTCGTCTTATTAATTCGAATAAAACAAAAAGTCTTCTGTCATCAGCAAGTTTTAGATATTCTATTAATAAATCTGTATCCATTATAGAAACTTCATTCATAAAAGGGCCGTCAACTTTTATTTCTAATGATCTAATTGCTTTGAGTATTGATCCTTCTATAGTTCTGTCTATTGCCATTACTTCGCCAGTGGCTTTCATCTGTGTGCCAAGCTTTCTATCTGCAGAATAAAATTTATCAAAAGGCCATCTGGGTATTTTCATTACAACATAATCTAATGTTGGTTCAAAGCTTGCTAAAGTCTTTTTAGTTACAGAATTTTCTATTTCGTCAAGTCTTAAACCAACAGCTATTTTTGCCGCAGCTTTTGCTATTGGATATCCTGTTGCTTTTGATGCAAGTGCTGATGATCTGGACACACGGGGATTTACTTCAATTATTATATAATCTGAAGAATATGGATCAAGAGCAAGTTGGACATTACATCCGCCTTCAATTTTTAATGCTCTTATTATTTTTAATGAAGCAGATCTGAGCATCTGGTATTCTTTATCACAAAGAGTCTGGCTTGGAGCAATTACAATACTGTCTCCTGTATGAATACCTACAGGATCAAGATTTTCCATATTACAGATCGTTATACATGTATCATTAGCATCTCTCATTACTTCGTATTCAATTTCTTTCCAACCTGCAACAGATTTTTCAATAAGCACTTGAGTTATTCTTGAATTTTTTAATCCTCTTGCCACTATTTTTATTAAGCTCTCTTCATCTTCAGCTATTCCGCCGCCGCTTCCTCCAAGAGTATATGCCGGCCGTATAATTACCGGGTAACCAATTTTTTTAGCAAAATCTGCTGCATCTTTTATAGTATTTACAATTTTACTTGGAGGAATTGGTTCACCTATTTTTTCCATTAAAGATTTAAATAATTCTCTATCCTCTGCATTTTTAATTGTTTCTATTGAGGTGCCTAATAATTTAACATTATATTTTTTTAATATGCCTTTTTCATTTAATTCTACTGCAAGATTTAATCCGGTCTGGCCTCCAAGAGTTGGAAGCAGTCCGTCAGGCTTTTCTTTTTCTATTATTTTTTCTATAAAAAACACATCTAATGGTTCCAGGTATATTCTATCTGCAATATTTAAATCAGTCATTATAGTTGCCGGATTAGAGTTTACCAATACAACTTCTAGTCCTTCTTCTTTTAATGCTTTACATGCTTGAGTTCCTGCATAATCAAACTCTGCAGCCTGGCCAATTATGATTGGGCCTGAACCAATAACCATGACTTTTTTTAGATCCTTATTTATAGGCATTTGTTACTCTTACTCCATTGATTATTTATATAATTATTTAACTGTCATTTTAATAAAATCATTAAATATATAATTACAATCCAGAGGACCTGGTGCAGCCTCAGGATGAAATTGAACAGAAAACGCCAGGTTTTCTTTACAGTAAAATCCTTCAATAGTATTATCATTAAGGTTTATATGTGTAATTTCCATGTTTTTTGGGAGAGTATCTTTTTCTACCGCATATCCATGATTTTGTGTTGTTATCCATACTTTGCCATCAATTAGATTTTTGACAGGATGATTTCCGCCTCTATGTCCAAATTTTAGTTTGTATGTTGTTGCTCCCAGCGCAAGTCCAAGTATTTGATGTCCAAGACAGATCCCTGTTATTGGGATTTTGCCTAATAGTTCTTTAACGGTTTTAATCCCATAAGTAACCATTTGCGGATCACCCGGGCCGTTTGAAAGCAGTACAAGATCAAATTTTTTTGATAGAATTTTTTCAGAAGAATAAGTAGCAGGCACTACAGTAACTTTATTTCCTAATTGATTAAAAATCCTAGCCATATTGTATTTCATTCCATAATCAATTATTCCTATATTAAGGTTTTTGCCGGGAAATGAATATTCTTCTTTTGTTGTTACGCTGCCTACCAGATCTATCTTTGAAATATCAGCAACTTTTTTTACTTTATTTTTTAATTCTTTTTCAAGCATTTCTTCAGTTGTAATAAAGCCTCTCATAGTACCATAATTTCTTAATCTTTTTGTTAATGCTCGTGTATCTATTCCTTGAATACCTGAAATTTTATTTTCTTTCAAGTACTTACCAATCGTTGATTTGCTTCTATAATTTTGAGGGAAATCACAGTATTCTCTGACAATAAAACCTCTTACTTGAATTTTAGCGGATTCTTCATCTTCACTGATATATCCATAGTTACCAATTTGAGGGTATGTCATGGTAACTATCTGTCCGGAGTAAGAAGGATCGGTTAATATCTCCTGGTATCCAGTTATACCGGTATTAAAAACTACTTCGCCTTCTGTATATTTAGTGCTTCCAAAAGAGAATCCTTTATAAATTGTACCGTCTTCAAGAACTAAATATGCAGTTTTACTTTTTTGCAATTTTTCCCTCGTATTTATTTAATTTATTGAATAAATATAATAATTTTTATGATTATTATATAATTTTTAAGTATTTTTTAATATGTTTTCTAAAGCTTCAATTACAATATCAATATGTTCTTTGTTTACAGTTAAAGGAGGCAGAAATCTTACTACATTAGTACCTGCAGGAACAGTTATAATATTTTTATCAATAAGTTTGGTAATTATTTCTTTGGCTTCTAGATTTAATTCTATTCCATTTAATAATCCCATTCCTCTAACATCTAAAATACAGCTATATTTTTCTTTTAATTCTAAAAGTTTGCTTCTAAAATATTTACCCTGATGTTTTACATTTTCAAGGAGATTTTCTTCATCAATTGTATCAAATACTGCATTCGCTGCAGCACAACATACAGGATTTCCTCCAAATGTTGAAGCATGATCTCCCGGTTTTAATAACTCTGCAAATTTTTCTTTTATTAATATAGCTCCTATTGGAAGTCCGCCGCCCAATCCTTTTGCTATAGTAATTATATCCGGCTCTACAGGTAAAAAATTTTCATAACCAAATAATTTTCCTGTTCTTCCTATTCCGGATTGTACTTCATCAAAAATTAATATAGCATTATGTTGATCACATAAGTTCCGTGCTGTTTCAATAAAATCAAGAAACGCCGGATAAATACCGCCTTCTCCCTGGATAGGCTCAATAATAACGGCAGATGTTTTTGGGTTGATTGCTTTTTTTAATTCTTCCTTATTATTTAATTCTACAAACACAAATCCTTCTAATAAAGGTTCAAATCCTTTTTGATATTTAAGTTGTCCTGTTGCAGAGATTGTTGCCATTGTTCTGCCGTGAAAAGAATTTTTTAAAGTTATCACCTGATATTTATCATTATCACTCAAGTTTTTTCCATGTCTTCTTGTTATTTTAATTGCTGCTTCATTTGCTTCTGCTCCTGAATTACAAAAAAACACCTTATCAAAAACACTTTTGTTAACGAGTTTTTTTGCAAGGTCAGTATATGGTTTTGTATAATACAAATTACTTGTATGAAGTAATTTATTTGACTGTTTTTGTATAGCATTAATCAGTCTTGGATGAGCATGCCCAAGAGAAGACACAGCAATACCGGAAGTCATATCCAGATATTTTTTCCCGTCTTCAGTATAAATCCAGAGACCTTCACCATAATCAAAAACAAATGGGTATCGAGTATACGTATTTAATACATATTTATTGCTGTCATCAATTATGCTCATTTAAATCCTCTTTATTTAATAAATGTTATTTTGTATTAATCCTTTGTTACCATTGTTCCTATACCTTTATCAGTAAATATTTCAAGTAACATTGAATGCTTTTCGCCGCCATCTATTATGTGTGTCCTTTTTACTCCGTTTGTTGTTGCTTCCATGCATGCTTTTACTTTTGGGATCATTCCGCTTTTTATTTGATTATTGTTTATCATTTCTTGTGCTTTGTTAACAGTTAAAGAATGAATTTTTGTTGCTTTGTTGCCAGGTACTTCATATATGCCGTCAACATCTGTTAACATAATTAGTTTTTCTGCCTGTAAAGATTTTGCTATTTCTCCTGCTACAACATCTGCATTAATGTTATAGCTTTCTCCGTCAAGCCCAACTCCTATTGGGGAAATTACAGGTATATATCCTTTTTCGCATAAATTAATAAGTACTGAAGGTTGGATCTTATCAATTTCGCCAACATATCCAAGATCAATGGGCTTTTCTTTTTTATCTTTTGCATCATATTGCATAACAGGGAGATGTTTTCTGGCAATAATAAGATTTGCATCTTTACCGGATAATCCTATAGCATTTCCGCCATAATGGTTTAATAAACTAACAATTTCCTGATTGATTAATCCTACGAGAACCATTTGTACTATATTAATAGTATCTTTGTTAGTTACACGTAATCCATCAATAAATTTTGATTTAATACCGGTTTTTTCTAAATATGATGTTATCATTGGTCCACCACCGTGAACTATAACCGGATTAATACCTATAAATTTTAATAGAATAATATTATGAATAATATCTTTTTTCAGTGCTTCATTAGTCATTGCTGCGCCGCCATATTTGATAACAAAAGTTTTTGAAAAGAATGTTTTTATATATGGCAGTGATTCGATTAAAATTTCAGCTTTTTTAATAAGTTGGTCCATATTTTTTATACTCCTATATCTTATGATCTATAATCAGCATTTATTTTTACATAATCATAACTGAGATCAGTTGTCCATATTTTCCAATTTTTATTACCGGAATTAAGGTCAATATTGACTTTAATCTCTTTGTCTTTTAATATTTTATTGATTTTAATTTCATTAAAGTTAGCGCCTTCACCGTTTTTATATAAATCAATATCTCCTATTGATAGTATTATTTTTTCAGGGATAAAATCAGCGCCGCTATATCCTAAAGCGCAAATAATTCTTCCCCAGTTAGCATCTTCTCCAAAAAAAGCAGTTTTAACCAGGTTAGAATTAGCAATCGCAATACAAGCATTTTTTGCGTCTTTCAGTGTTTTTGCATTTTTTACATTAATTTCAATAAGTTTTGTTGCTCCTTCACCGTCTTTTACTATTTCTTTTGCTAATGAAATATTTAAATATTCTAATGCTTCAACAAAGATCTTATATTCATCTGAGTTTTTTTTATTAATTTGTTTGTTTTCTGCTAATCCGTTTGCAAAAATAATAATAGTATCATTAGTACTTGTATCTCCGTCAACAGTTATTGAGTTAAAGCTTTTTTTTATGGAATCATTAAATGCTTTTTTTAAAAGCTTATTATTAATGTCTGCATCTGTAAAAATAAATCCAAGCAAAGTAGCCATTTTAGGATTTATCATCCCTGATCCTTTTGCTGTTCCAATAATGCTGTATTCTTTATCGCCTATTTTAACTTTAACACCTTTAATTTTTGAATATGTATCAGTTGTCATAATTGATTTTGAAAAATTATTCTCATTTTTGTTTTTTAAGGTTTTTTGTAATTCATTAATACCTTTTTTAATTTTTTCTATTGGCAGTTGTGTGCTGATAACACCGGTAGACATGGGTAAAGCATCTTGTGTTTCGATTTTAAAAATTTTTGCTGCTTCTTTACATGTTATTTTTGCATTATTTATTCCTTTATTTCCTGTACATGTATTTGCAATTTTACTGTTAACAATTAGCAATTGAGAGGTATTGTTTTTTAAATGTTCTTTGCATACAAAAAGAGGAGCTCCCTGTATTTTATTTGTTGTATATACTGCGTATGTCTTTGCTTTAGCTTCAGAATACACTATACCAAGATCAAGGTCTCTTCCTTTTTTTAAGCCGCAATGAGTTCCATTAGAATAATAACCTTTAGCCATCTCAATTGATGGATTGTCAATAATTTTAATATTTGTATTCATTATGTTTTTTTCTTTTTAAAATATTTTTTATAAGTTAAGTAAAGGTAAGGCGGGATGTTTAACCTATATATTCAATAGAATTAACATCACGCCCATCTATTTAAATTTTTGAATTGATAATCCTTACGGATAAACAGGTTTTAATAACAAGCCGGTTGTTTCTTCTAATCCAAAAGCAAGATTCATATTCTGTACTGCTTGTCCACTGGCACCTTTAATTAAATTATCAATTGCTGATACAATAATTAAAGTTTTTTTGTCTTTTGCCAAGTTAACCGATATATCAACAAAATTAGTACCTGAAACAAATTTAGTATTAGGTAAACTGTTTTCTAAAATTCGAATAAAATAGTGATTATTATAAAATTTTTTAAATATTTCAACTATTTTTTTTAAATCTAAATCTTTTTTTATCTTTGCGTAAACAACAGATAAAATACCTCTTGTCATAGGCACTAGATGAGGCACAAAAACAACAGATATTTTTTTGCCTAAAAATAAACTTAATTCTTGTTCAATTTCCGCAGTGTGTCTATGATTTGTGATTGAGTATGCCTGAAGTCCTTCATTTAACTCCGGATAGTGCAGGTTTTGTTTAGGTGTTCTGCCGGCACCGGACACCCCTGATTTCGAATCAATAATAATAGATCCTTCATCAATTATTTTTTTTTGAAGTAATGGCGCCAGAGAAAGAATAATTCCGGTAGGATAACAGCCCGGATTTGCTATAAGCCAGCTGTTTTTAATTTTATTTTTATGTATTTCAGGCAAGCCATAAACTGCATCTTTTAATAATTCGGGATTTAGATGTTTTGTTTTGTAATATTGTTCATATGTATTTTTATCGTTAATTCTAAAATCTGCGCTTAAATCAATTAATTTTTTTCCTTGGTTTTTAATTGGTATAGCGTATTCCATTGCCGGTCCGCCATGCGGGACCGCTGTAAAAACAACATCGCAAATTCTTGCAATTTCATCCGGGAAATATTCTTTACAGATATAATCAAATTGAGAAAGATGAGGATACACTTCTCCTATTTTTAATCCTTTATATGTTCGAGATGATACAGCATTAATTTCAACTTCAGGATGACTATGGAGAATGTGAAATAATTCTATTCCACCGTATCCTGAAACACCAACAATACCAGCTTTAATCAATTTATATTTCCTTTCAGTTTTTTAATTTATTGTAATTTCAAATTTTGCCTTTTTTTTGTGTTTTTTTGTAAAATCGTCTTTACTTGAGTAAGCAAGTATAATATTATGTTTTCCTTTTGTTATTTTTTTATCGTATTTATCTCCGGAATCCAGAGGAATTGAAAACCTGATTTCTGTGGAATCATTACTTTCTTTTCCTGATTTATTTTTTATGTCATCAGTACCACCCAGGGAAACATCCGGTTCATGAGAAAGATTTTTAGTGCCATAATTGTCCTGAAAAACAGCTTTACCGTTAATTACACAGCCTAAAATAAAATCTGCATCTTTCATTTTATTTGAAGGGTCAATTCCAACTGACAGCCAGCCGGTAGTTGGAGCCTTCATTATAATGTCAAGCATGTTATTATTTACTCTCCATGAAAAAGACATATTATTTACTTCAACTGTTTGATATTTAGATTCAATTGAGAAGGTAAACATTAAACAAAAAATTAGAAAAAATAAAACAAACTTTAATTTCATTGAAAACACTCCTGATATTAAATTTTAATAACTATATATATATCAAAAAAATGAATAAATGTCATAAAAATTACTATGAATTTAAAAATTTTTAAATTTTGATTGAAATTAAAAAAAACTAAAATCGAAAAAAGCATATATAAAGAAAAATAATTTTTCGATTTTAGTTCGTATCTTTTGAGGTGAAAGAGAGCGAGAAACTACTATCTTATTCTTGGTTAAAAATATAACCAATACCGGTATAAAATCCACCTTCAATTAATATTCCAATTTTTTTCCAGATACCTTCACTGTTAAGACCTGTATCGTAATAAATTGGTACATTTATTACAGGTCCAACTCTTAATTCTGCAGTAAGAAACATATTTCTGTTTTCAGGTACATCTTCATAATGTGTTGGGAAAACATCAACTCCACCAATAAGATTAAGTCCTATTGGGAAACCATCCATAAAACCGCCGTAAAGGAGTCCTCCTATAAACGGTTCAACAGGGTAATCAGGTAAATAAAAATTGTATTTTAACATTATCTCTAATGATGGCATAATAAAGTTCGCTAAATTTATTGAGAAGCCTAAAATCATGTTTCCAAGTTTTGTTTCTCCATCATTAATTGTAAAATTATCAAATTTTACACCCCATGCTATATGCACATCAAAATAAGCTTTTGATTTTGCTTCAAAAACCCTTCCAAAATTGTGAGGCATAGGCATTCCATGCTGGCCAAGGCTATTATCCATTTCATTTTCTCTGTTGTATTTCATAAAAATAAACCTGATTATTGTTAAATCTCTTATATTATCTTTTTCACTTTTAAGCACATATTTATTTTCTTCTTCTATTTTTTCATAACTTTCAAGCATTATTTTTTTATCTTCTTCTTCATCAATAATTTCATTGATATAATTTTCAAACACTTCAGTTTCTATTTCTTTTGGGATTTCATCAAGTCTTGGCCCTTTTTTAATTGGACGTTTTGGGACAAATCCGGATTTTGGGTCAATTCTTATTAATATCCCATATCTGTTTAAAAGATAAAAACTGTTTTTTGCAAATAAAATTGATGGAAGTAAAAAGAACATTAAAAGTAATAAAGATTTTATTTTTACTTCTTTATTCATTTTTTTCTCCTTGGTGTTTTTTTATTTTGTTTATTATATTTTATTTTATTTTATATACAATGTTAAGATTCTTCTTTTTTTTGACTTTATTCGTGATTTTTTTTTAAAATATTGTATAATTATTTAAAAATAAAGATCGGAGAAAATTATGTATAATGCATTAAATAAAACAATAATGATTATTTCGTTTATTGGTATATTATTTGGAGTATGGTTGATCTCTATGGATGTAAAAAGCCCGGGATTTTGCCCAAAAGTTTTATTTATTCCTGCCTGTTATTTAGTGAGTATTGCTTTTTTTCTTGTATATAGTTCTTCGTATTTTTTAAATAAAAAAACAAGCGATATGTTTTTTTATATTGGAAATGTATTAGGATTAGTATTAGCCGTTTGGTTTTCTTTTGCGCAGATAATTAATTTACAGGAATGTCCAAAGCTTTTAAATATACCTTTATGTTATGTTTCATTTTTTACATTTTTATTTTTACTTGTATTACATTTGATAAAGAATTTTATTAAATCCGAATAATATATATTATTATTAAAAATCTTCGTCTTCAGTAGCTTTAAATACAAAAAAGCCGGCTATTTCTTCAATTAAAATATAATAACAATTATTGCTTTTTTTAAAATCTGAGCATACGATATAATCATCAAAAACTTCTTTAATAAACATTCCTTCGTTAAATGAACCGGGTACGTCATTTTTTTGATTTCTATAACCTTTTAAATAAATAATTACTCTTTTTCCAATATGTTTTTCAAATAATTCTTTATTGAATACAGATGAAAATAGCGAGGAAAAAATAAATAGACTTAATAAAATTGAAATAAAAATTTTCTTCATGATTTTTACCTTTTAAGATTTTTAAAAAATTTATATCTATAATATATAATAAAATCTCTTTATCCAAAAGAAAAATTTTAATAATTTTATTCTAATTGGGGACAGAGCTCAAATTTACAAGCCTTTTTATTAATTTTTTAGAAATTTTTGTTAGAGGCAGTCTTACTTCATCACTTTTTATTAAATTTTGTTTTTTTAATAAGTACTTTATTGGCGCTGGATTTGGTTCTTCAAACAGTAATGGAATTAGATTGATTAATTTCCTCCATAATTTTAAAGCAGATATATGATCATTATTTTTGACAAAATTAAATATTGATATATAATCCTCTGTTTTTAAATGAGCACTTGCTAATATTCCTCCATCACCACCAAAGCAAAGATTTAAATAATAAAAAATATCTTCTCCAGTAAAAATGGAAAAGTTATCTGGAGAATTTATAATTAAGTCCATGGTTTGATTATAATTTCCACACGAATCTTTTATCCCAATAATATTTTTAAGTTTTGCTAATTTACGAATTGTATCATTTTCAATATTTATTCCTGTTCTATAAGGTATATTATAAATTATAATATTTTGATCTGTTGATTCAGAAATTTTAAGAAAATGATTATAAATACCTTCTTGTGAAGGTCTATTATAATATGGACAGACAGATAATATTCCATCAATTTTATATCTATTAACTGTTTTTAATTTATTAATAATTTGTTCAGTATAATTACTGCCTACTCCATAAAAAATTTTTATTTTATTTTGAGTATATTCGATAGTTTTATCCAATAATTTTTCAAATTCTAAGTTATTAATAGTTGAGGATTCTCCGGTAGTGCCATGAGGGATTATTCCGGTTATTTCTTTTTTAATATAATAATTGATCATTTTTTTATAAGAGGCAAAGTCAATTTTATTATTATAAAATGGAGTGATAATTGGTAAAAAGACACCTTTGATTTTCATGTTATTTCCTTAACTATAATTAAAACTCTGGGTAAAATATATGTAAATTTATTGATTATAAAATTTATATAATGTTTATAATTAATGTATAAAATAAAGTAGAAAAAATCTAATTCTAAATTTTTATGTTTGTTATAAAATTTTTTTATGATAACTTATTATGGATAAAGAGGTAAAATAATGGAATTGGATCAACTTAAAGCCTTTTTAATTGTTTCAGAAGAAAAAAATATTACTAAAGCCTCAGAAAGACTATTTATAACTCAGCCGGCTTTAAGCACTAAATTAAAATTACTGGAAGATGAACTTCAGGTTGAGCTTTTTATTAGAAGTTCAAAAGGGATGGAAATGACTGAAACCGGACAGATTTTAAGAGATGAAGCACAAAAGATTATAGATGCCGCAGAAAATTTTAAAAATATAGCTTTAAATTTAA
>CAZYID010000066.1:0-15710 GCA_964646595.1 uncultured Spirochaetales bacterium
TGACATAAATTTTTTGAAACATTTTTTAAATTTAATAAAAAACATCTAATAAACAATGACACTTGTATAAGTTAGTGCTTTAAGTACTAATTAAATTTATGATATTACAGCATCCTAAATAGATGTTTATCAGCCTAATAGTTATGCCAAAAAACTTTTAACATTATTATAAATAACTCTGAATAATCAGGGTTTAAATATTTTACAAAGGAGTTTATATGAAAAAATCAGGTTATGTATTTTTCCTATTGATTCTGATACTATCAATGTTAGTATTATGGTCATGTGGAAAAAAAGTAAAAAGACCAATAGAATTAAAAATTGGTCATTTTGCAAATGAAAACCATGCTGGTAATGATGCATGTAAAATGTTTGCAGAAGGAGTAAAAAAAAGAACAAATGGAAATGTTGTTGTAAAAATCTATCCTAATAACCAGCTTGGTGCACCGCCAGAGGTTCTTGAACAAAATATCTTAGGTGCAATTGATATGAGCTTACCTACACAGGGACAATTAGCCAAATATTCACAGAAATTTGGTTGTGTAATGATGCCTTTTCTTTATGCAGATTATGATCATGCATATCGCGTTTTAGATGGTCCTTTTATGAAGTGGGCTGCACCTGATTTAGAAAAACAAGGACTTATTTTCTTATCAAACTGGGAATGGGGATTTAGAAATCTTACTAACAGTAAACACCCAGTAAATGAACCTGATGATGTAAAAGGACTTAAAATCAGAACTCCTCCTGAATTATCTAACCAAGCAGCTATGGAAGCTTTAGGCGGTATTGTACAAACAATTGCTTTTCCGGAACTTCCAATGGCGCTTAAACAGGGAGTTGTTGATGGACAAGAAAATCCTGTATCAGTTATTTATGCGTTTAAAATTTATGAAACTCAAAAATATCTTGCAATGACAGGTCACACTTATAATTCTATGGTTCATGTAATCAGTAAAAAAACATGGGATAAATTAACAAAAAGAGAACAACAGATAATTAAAGAAGAAAGTAAAAAAGCCGGCGATTATATGAGAGAAACACTAAGAGCTGCTGAAAAAGATCAAATTAAAAAATTAGAAGAGTTAGGTATGGAAGTTACATATCCTGATGTTTCAAAATTTAAAGCAAAAATGGGCCCTGCATATAAAAGAATGGAAGAATCAGTAGGTTCAGCTAATGCAAAAGAGTTCCTTAAAATGGTAGAAGCTGAAAAATAATAATTTAAAGAAAAGGATGGCGAGAAAATGATAACAATTTTAATATTTATTTTTTTAATTTTATTTATTCTCCTTGGAGTACCTATTGCTGTTAGTATGGGCTTAACAGCAGTATTAACATTTATTTTTTTAGGTGAAGGAAGTATATTAACCACACTTCCGCAACGAATGTTTTATTCAACTAGTTCATTTACATTACTCGCTATTCCTTTTTTTATTCTTGCAGGTAATTTAATGAATACTGGCGGTATTACAAAACGTATTTTTAGATTTGCAAAAGCTCTTGTAGGTTACATTCCCGGGGGATTAGGGCATGTAAATGTTGTAGGTAACATGATATTTTCCGGGATGTCCGGTTCTGCAATTGCAGATGCTGTAGGATTAGGGCAAATCCAAATGAAAGCAATGATTGATAATGGTTATAAAAGAGACTTTTCAGCAGCAATTACTGCTTCTGCCTCAACAATAGGCCCTGTAATACCGCCAAGTATTCCATTTGTAGTATATGGCGCTCTTACTGAAGTTTCTGTAAGTAAACTCTTTCTAGCAGGATTTCTTCCTGGAATTCTTATGGGGCTTTCATTAATGATAGCTGTATTTATAATATCAATAGTTAGGAAATACCCAAGAGAAAGAATTCAAAGTGTTAAAATGTATTTTAAAGAGCTGTTATTGAGTTTTTTTGATGCTTTTTTTCCATTACTTACACCTATTATAATAATTGGTGGAATTTTAAGTGGTCAATTTACTCCAACAGAAGCATCTGTAGTTGCAACAATTTATGCTCTTATTTTAGGTTTGGCTTACAAAGAAATTTCATTAAAAGATCTTCCTCGAATCTTTCGGGAAACAATTGGTCATACTGTTCGGCTAATGTTCATTATTGCAGTAGCTGGATTTTTTAGTTATATCCTTATTCACCAAAAAATTCCAGATCAATTAATTACTACACTCACAACTATTAGCGCCAACCAAAATATGATTATAGCTATGATTATCTTTATTATACTTATACTGGGATTATTTATAGAAGGTAATGCAATATTTTTAATTACAATTCCTATTTTTATGCCTATTGTTTATCAATTTGGTATTGATCCTGTTCAATTTGGAGTTCTTATGACATTAGGAATTATGGTAGGAAATATTACTCCTCCTGTCGGCATGTGTCTTTTTGCAGTCTCAAGTGTCAGTAAAGTTCCTGTTATGGACATAGTTAAAGAAATATGGCCATATTTAATAGGTATATTTATTGTTTTACTTATAGTTGCATATGTTCCTAGTGTGTCTACAATAATACCAAATCTTTTAATAGGAAATGGTTGATAAAAATAATATCTTTAATTTTTATAAGGATTATTTATGGAAAAAATGATTAATATATTTAAAACAACTGACAAAATATTATATCAAATTATTCAATTTATATGTCTTTTTTGTTTTATTGTTTTAGCAATTTTAGTATCTGGAAATGTTATTGTTAGAATTTTATCAAAAATCATGGCCACTCCGTCTCTACATTGGTTTGATGAAATAGTAGAATGGGTTTTTGCATCACTGATTTTTTATGGTGCAGCTGCTTTATGGATGACAAACGGTCATTTTAAATTAGATATAATTAAAGCAAAGATATCTAATAAAAAACTTAGTGCTTTATTAAGTATATTTGTAGAATTATTGGTATTATTCTTTATATCTGTTTTTGCATATCAAAGTTTAAAACTAAATATTGTAGTAACCGGGTGGACAAATATCTTTAGAATACCAAAAAAATTAATTTATCTGTGCCTTTCAGTATCTGCAATAATTATGTTTATTTATACAATAAAAAATTTAATATTTGCAATTATTACTTTTTTTAAAGATGAAGATGAAAATAATGAAGCTGAAAGCGTCTAAAAACTAAATATAATAAACTAGTTGGCAGTATCATAATTATATAAAAATATGAAAACTGCCAACAACTATTTAAAATAAATATTATACATTAGTTATTGAAAGTATTTTTATACTTTTCTTTATAACTATCTTTAGGTTCTATAATAGAATCTTTTTTCGGATAATATTTTAAGAGATCAATAAAAATTTCTTCAAGTTCTATTTTTGTAGTCGTGAATAAATCTAAAAAATACATAATATTTATTATGTATAATTAGTCTTTTATAATTTCTTATCAGAGAAATATTTTATATAAGAAATTATCTATTTAAATAAAGTTTCTATAATCATGAAACTTTTGGCAAAAATTTTATAAAGGAGTTATTTTATGAAAAAAATAGTTATCACTGTAGCTATTGTTCTCTGCTTTTTACTTCTAGTAAACGCTTGGTTTTCAAAGAAGGATAAATACCCTTCAAAACCAATAACACTTATCTGTCCATGGGCACCTGGTGGCGGAACAGACAGAACAGCAAGGTTTATTTCAGAATTACTATCAAAAGAACTTGGTCAGCCTGTTAATGTTGTTAATAAAGACGGTGGAGGTGGTACTACCGGGCACTCATTTGGTGCTAATGCAAAACCTGACGGTTATACTATCTGTAATGTAACATTTGAACTGGGTTCATTTATATATCTTGGTTATTCTGATATATCACCGGCAAATTTTGTGCCTGTTTCACAATTTAATGACAATGCTGCTTCAGTTGTTGTAAAAATGGATTCACCTTATAATTCTGTAAAAGAATTATTGGATGATATTAAAGCAAAACCAGCTGGAACATTTACATTTTCTGGCGCTAGTTTAGGATCTGTATGGGATTTAGCAAGAATTGGTTTGCTAAATAAATATGGAATAGATCCAAAAAGAGTTAAGTATATACCAACTAAAGGTGCTGCTCCTGCAATTACTGAGTTATTAGGTGGACATATTGATGTAATAACATGTAGTTATCCGGAAGCTGCTCCACAGATTGAAGGCGGTAAACTTAAATGTCTTGGCCTTATGGCTGAAAAAAGAAATCCGGACTTTCCAGATGTTCCAACTTTAAAAGAACAGGGCGTTGACTGGACATATACTACATGGAGAGGTTTTGCTGTTCCTTTAAAAACTCCAAAAACTGTTGTTAATACATTAATAGACGCTTTTAACGCCGTTTATAAAACAAATGAGTTTAAAGATTTCATGAAGACAAATGGTTTTGGTATCAAAATCAGAAATGGTAATGATTTCGGTAAATTTATGGATGAACAGCATAAAGGACTAAAACCTATTTTTGAAATTTCCGGATATGGAAAAAAATAATTAATAAATATTTTAGCCATGCATATTTTTAAATGCATGGCTTTTTATTTTATTATATTTTAAATTAAATATTAAAATTACCTTTAATTTTTAATTAAATTATTTTAATTAAATGGAGAATAGATGAAAAAGATAAATAAAGAACATTTAGTAGGATTTTTTTGTATTATTTTTGCTATAACAGCATTAATACTTTCATCTAAATTACCAAAAATAAAATCAGAATATAATATTCCAGGCCCTGATTTTTTCCCAACATTATTAGGTGTTGGAATATTACTTTGTGGTATTTTTCAGATCATTTATGGTTATTTAAAAAAAGATGCGGTACCTATTAATTTTAAGGAGATATTTATAAATATTAAAAATCCTAATGTAATAAATGTATTTATCATTTTAGGATTAATATTATTTTTCCTTATTTTCTTTGAAATAATTGGATTTCTAGTATGTTTGACATTAATGTTGGTCGTAATAATGATACGTTTTAAAGTACCGGTATTAAAAATGATAATTTCGATTGTTGTATTTATAGTAGTAATTATATTAATATTTGAAGGAATATTTCATATAACATTACCGCTAGGTATTTTTTCATTAGTATTATAAATTCATCATTAAAATATATTAGCAAATTATGGAGATAGAATAATGAATGCTTTTTTTAGTATTTTTAAAATAGATATTTTAATACCATGGTTACTTGCAATGTGTCTTGGTATTTTTGTAGGTGGAATTCCAGGATTAACTGCAACAATGGCAGTAGCTTTAATTATACCTTTAACTTTTCATATGCCCCCAATTGCCGGATTAGCTATGATTTTAGGCGTAAGTTTTACTGCAATTTTTTCAGGAGATATTCCGGCAACTTTTTTACGTATTCCCGGAACACCAGCTTCAGGTGCCGCAGTTTTGGATGGATATGAGATGAATTTAAAGGGCAAGGGGCCCCTTGCTATTGCTCTTGATTTAATCTGTTCAGCAATTGGAGGTATGATCGGTATACTAACTTTGATTTTTATTGCTCCTATATTAGCAAATTTTGCATTAAAGTTTACACATTTTGAGTATTTTTGGTTAGCACTTCTTGGATTGTCAATGAGCGCAATTATTTCAAAGGGATCTAAAGTAAAAGGTATGATCTCAATGATTGGCGGATTATTAATATCAACAATTGGTATTGATATATCAACCGGATTTCCAAGATTTTGTTATGGTAATTATGAATTAATGAATGGTATTGGTTTTATACCTGTTATGATTGGCATGTTTGGCATGTCAGAAGTAATTAGATCAATATTATCGCAAAATAATTTAAATAGTGCTGCAATTGAGGATAAAATTAAAGTCTCATTTAGATCAGTTGGTAAAATTTTAATTAAGAATACAAGACTTATTATACAATCATCTATAATTGGCACTATTATTGGTGCTTTACCTGGCGCAGGTGGAGATATTGGTGCATGGGTTGCATATGGTGTTGCTAAGAAAACATCAAAAACACCGGAAGAATTTGGTAAAGGAACAGAAGAAGGAGTTATTGCTCCGACAAGTGCAAATAATGCAGCAATAGGCGGAGCATGGATACCTGCCTTAGTATTCGGAATTCCCGGAGATACAATAACTGCGGTTGTTCTTGGTGCAATGCTAATGTATGGTTTAAAACCTGGACCATTAGTATTTCAGGGAAATAAGTTTTTAATTAATCAGATTTTCTCAATTGCTTTTGTATCACAGTTTTTCCTTCTAATTATTGGCTATCTTGGGATCAAAACATATACTAAAATGTTTAAATTTCCAAGAAGTATTGTTCTTTCCGGAATAATACTTTTTTCTATAGTAGGTTCTTATGCGTTAAGAAACAGTATTTTTGATGTTACTTTAGTATTGATTTTCGGTGTATTAGGATTTTACATGGAAAAAGCTGAAATTCCTTTAGCTCCATTCATTTTAGGATTAATACTTGGTCCAATGATTGAAGATAATCTCCGTGTCGGCATGATAAAAACGGATGGAAGTTTTTTACCATTTTTAACAAGGCCTATATCACTATTTCTTTTTATTATTTTAATATCACTTTATTTATGGGACCCATTTGTGTTACTTATAAAATATTTATTAAATAAAATAAAAGGTAATATAAATTAGATATAATTAGAGTTTTATAAATTTTAGTTACTAAAAATTAATTATTTTTATTGAATTATTATTGCTAATATATATAGCTATATATAATAATCAATGTTTAATATAATTTCATAGTAACAGGCATAGTATTTTTTTTCACAATCCCAAATAAAACAATTTAGGAAACAACTGGAGAAAAAATTAATTTAGTTAATGCCCCCCCTAAAGAACCATTCTTTATCTCAATTTTTGCATTATGTGCAGTAATTATCTGATAACTGATGAACAATCCTAGACCAACACCTTGTTTTTTAGTAGTAAAGTAAGGATCAAGAACCTTATCTAAAACATTTTGAGAAAAACCAGGACCGGTATCCTCAAACCGAACAATAATACTGTTGTCATCTTTATTAAACACTGATAAACTAATAACCCCATTACTACCAATTGCCTCAATAGAATTCAAAATAATATTAGAAAAAACCTGCTCCATCTTTAATACATCAAAATAAAGTTGGTGAAGATCCGGACATGTACCCAAATTGATTTCTATTCCCTTTTCTAAGGCAATAATATTATATTTATCTGCTACATTCCGTAACAGATCATATAAGGAATAATGAACCAATTCCAATTCAGACGGCTTTGAAAAACCAAGTATTTCCTTGATAAACTTATCAGTCTTGAATATTTCCTGAATTATATGTTTCTTATTTTCCTTAAAATTGTCTTTATTCATTGTCTGTATAGCAATCTGAATCATATTTAGGGGTCTTCTAATTTCATGAGCTACACGGGCAGAAATCTTTCCCAATAAGGAAAACCTATCATTAGTACGGAATTGTCTAATTTTTTCATTCAACAGATTGAACGCATTAGCTAATGACTGCAGCTCATCATTAGTATTCATAGTAATTTTTTGATGAAAATCTCCTTTCATCATCCTTTTAACCATATTTGTAAGGGAATTAATTGGCTCTGCAATAAGCTGCGAAATGCCGATTGATATCACACCAATAAAGATAAAAGTAATAACAGCAAAAATGAGTATCCAGAAATTAACTCTATTTAGATTAAAAAATAAAGCTTCATTACTGATGATACCAATAAACTTCCAGTTATTTAATAACACTGTTACAAATACCATATTATCATTAAACTCACTTCTTGCAGTAAATATTTTTCCATATACTTCACTCTCATTTTTCCCAATATACTTATCATTATTATGTACAATAATAATACTGTCCTGATCTGTAATATTCACAAGATTAACTATTGCTATTTCATCAAAAACCTTATATGTATAGTAATTAACTGTTCTTTTTAAATCTGATAATAGAATTGTCGCTCCCAGCATACCAGTTACTATGCTATCCTTATAAATAGGCACTGCAAAAAAAACTACAGGTTTTGAATTAGAATCATAAAATTTGAAAGGTGCAAGATACAAGAATAACCTTTCCTTGGTTAACAATTCATTCAATCTTTCCTGTTCACTGAAAATTCCGCTTTGATTATCTGTATTCCAAAATTCTCCATTTTTATTTATATACCACAACTGCTGATATAAAAATGATAAATCATTATGTCTTGCAATTAAATATTCTTGAAGATTTTTTTTGTCATTTTGATAAAAATATTCAGAATTTGAGATAAGCATTAATTCTGAAATCCTGGAAGAAAGCCAATCATTGATAGCACTGGCAGAATTTTTTACTTCTATACTTTTTTTTTCTATCAACACTGATTTAAAGGATCTATTAAAAAAAAAGAGGCTGTTACCAACTATAATTAAAAACATTATAATAGTTGGTGTCAAGATTTGAAGAAATACTCTGTTACGAAGTCTTTTCATTTTTCCAGCTTATAATATAAACCTCGAGTTGATATTTTTAATTTTTCGGCAACTAAAGTTTTGTTGCCATTCACTTTTTGTAATGCCCATTTAATATATGCCCTTTCCATCTCCTTTAATGGCAACAAACCAATGCTATCAAACTTTGGTATATTCAACTGTTCCTGAAAAAAATACAGAGAGTCCTTTTGTACATATTCCTTTTTTTCAATTATGGAAGCTCGTTCTATACAATTTTTTAATTCTCTGATATTTCCCGGCCAATTATATCCTAATAAAGCTTTTTTAGCATCCTCAGTAAACCCTTTTATTTTCTTGGAAAACTTGGTGCAGTAATTTTCCAGCATCCATTGAGCAAAATTAATAATATCCTCTTTTCGCTCTCTTAAGGTAGGAATCAAAATAGGAAACACACTGATTCTAAAATAGAAATCCTCTCTAAGATTCCCTTTTCTACACATCTCTTTTAAATCCTTATTTGATGCCACAATAAGCCTTACATTAACATCAATTCTCTTATTTGTGCCTAAAGGTACTATTTCCCCTTCCTGAATAAATCTCAATAAAGCAGCTTGGGCCTTGATAGATAATGCTTCAATTTCATCTAAAAATAGAGTACCTCCATCAGCAATCTCTAATTTTCCTTTCTTACTATTTTTTGCATCTGTAAAAGCGCCCTTTTCATATCCAAACAATTCACTTTCCAGTAAAGATTCTGAGAGTGCACCACAATTAATTGGAACAAAGCTTTCATCTTTACGCATACTGTTTTTGTGAATTAAGCGGGCAATAACCTCCTTGCCTGTTCCTGTTTCCCCGGTAATCAATACACTGGAATCAACGTTTCTAAGATCATCAATTGTTTCCAGAATCTTCTTAAATTGACTATTATTTGTAGCTAAATAGTAATTCTCATGCTTTGATAATTCCTGAGATAAAAAAAGATTTTTTATTTGTATTTTTTGATGAGAGATAGCCTTTTTTATAACAATTAAAAGTTCTTCTATTTGTATTGGTTTGGTTATATAATCGAATGCTCCTTTTTTCAGAGCACTCACTGCACTTTCAATAGTTCCATGTGCTGTAATTATAATTACCGGAAGTTTTGGCAGATTTTTATGGCAATACTCTAATAAATCGATTCCTGATTTGCCAGGCATCATTAAATCAGTAAAAACAACTTTGTACCCATAAGAATTTAAGTATTCAATACCCTTCTCAACAGAATCTACAATGTCCACAAAATAGCCTTTTTTTATCAAAAGATCCTTGATCAATTTTAAAGGTGAAATATCATCATCAACAAGCAAAATACGATCAACAATTTTTGTCATCTTTATTTTAATCCTTTAATATATAAGAAATCTTCTAACTAATAAATATTTATATCAATAGAGAGGAATTTTAGAAAAACGTATTAACAAAAAAATATCAAAAATCTTCTTGAAAATCAATCAAAATCTTTACACCATTCATTCTACTGCTTTTATTTTTTCCATCCATTCAACTAGATCAGAAGCATGTTTTTTATAAATCGGAGCCATTGCTTTAATAAAAGCTTTCTTATCAATGTCTCTTATTATTTCACACCCGCTAGCTCTTGCTTTAGCAATTGCTTCTATAACTTCTGCTTTCCATATTCTTCTTTGATATGGTATTGATGCATTAGCTGCTTTCATAATTATTCTTTTATCTTTAAGTGATAATCTATCCCAGGATTTCTTACTAACCAATATTACTTCCGGCACACTGGAATGCTCATCAAAAGTGTAATATTTAGCGCTTTCATAATGTCCTTTTGAAATATATGAAGGTACATTATTCTCTGCTCCATCGATTATACCTGTCTGAAGTCCTGTATATACTTCCTCAAATGCCATCGGGATTGGTATCCCCCCAACAGCTTCAATAATATCATTCATTATATCAGCTTTCTGAACTCTTATCTTTAATCCTTTTAAATCCCCTATTTCTTTTATTGGTCTTTTCGAATTATAAAAACTTCTCTGTCCAGAGTCATAATATCCTAAGCCAATTAATCCATATGGCTCAAGTAATTTTAATAACTCTTTCCCAACTTCACCATTCAATACTTTCCACTGATGATCTTCATCTCTAAAAACATATGGTAAAGCTAAAACTTTCATCTCCTTTACAATACGTGTAACAGGACTTAGATTTACCCTATCAATATCAATAACTCCACGTTGAGTCTGTTCAATAGTCTCTGTCTCGGAACCTAATTGAGATGAGGCAAAGACCTGGATCTTAATTCTACCTGAAGTCCATTCATCTAATAACCTACCCATCTCAATAATTCCTCTTGTAGTTGGATATGTCAAATCATGAGTATCAGCAGCTTTTAATACTATCTCGTTTTTTTTATTTTTCATACAGGAATTTAATACGATAAATAATAATAATAATAATAATAAATTTTTATTCAAGTACTCTCCTTTTCGAAAAAAAATATACTAATTCCTCTGTTATTTTCAATTTTTTATTGTAATAGGAAAGATAATCTTAACAAAGGCACCTTTATCCTTGTTATTGCCAATTTCTATTTTTGCTCCATGAGCCATTAAGATACTATAGCATATTGAAAGCCCTAATCCAGTTCCATTTTTTTTTGTTGTAAAATATGGATCAAAAACTAAATCTATTATTTCATCATTTATACCTGTTCCTGTATCAATAAATTTTATAATAATATTTTCATTTTTGTCATTTTTCAATGAAATTATAATTTCATCATTTTCTGATAAAGCTTCAAGAGAATTAGTAATAATATTAGAAAAAACCTGTTCAACCTGTAAAATATCAAAATAAAATTTGGGTAATTCTGGAGATTTCACTAATTTTATTTTAATTTTCTTATTTTTGGTCAAAAGATTAAATTTCTCTACAACATCCTCTAATAATTCATAGATAGAATATAGGGTAAGATTTAAATCTTCAGGCTTTGTAAAACCTAATATCTCTTTAATAAATTTATCTGCATTACTGATTTCATTAATTATCATTTTTGAATATTTATCTTTTTTTGTACTATCTTTAATTATTGATTGTGCAGCTAATAGAATTATATTAAGAGGTTTTCTGATTTCATGTGCCATTCTTGCAGAAAGATGTCCAAGAAAAATAAACCTGTCATCTGTCCTTAACTGCATTAATCTGTTATTTAATAAATTAAATGCAATTGCAAGTTCCTGTAATTCATCATTAGTTTTAACTTCAATCTTTTGCCTGAAGTCCCCTTTCATCATTCTATTTACCATTGTAGTAAGCTTATTGACTGGATTTGATATAATTATTGACATTCCAATTGTTATAATACCAATAATTAAAAATAACAAAAAAGATAATCCCATGACAAATCTATTTGTATACCTTGTATGTGAAAAAAGCCTTTTATTATTTATAAATCCAATTAATTTCCAAGTGCTTCGTAAAACAGAAACAAAAACATGATCATCTTTATATTCAACATTAGATGAAAACTCTTCTCCATAAACATCCTCTTCTTTCTTCCCATTAAGATCTTTATTAGAATGAATAATAATAGTCCCATGAGAATTCACAAGCATTACCTGATCAAATATTTCAAAAGTAAAATAACCAAGCACCCAGTTAAACCACGAAATTAAAATTGTTGATCCTAATATCCCCTTTAATTTACCTTCAGAAAAAATTGGTACAGCAATAAATACTGTATCAACTTCTTCATAGTCATCCAATTTTACTGGAGCAAGGTACAAAAACTGACGATCTTCTGATATTAATGTATTTATAATATCCATATTGTCTAATTTCCCTATCCTGTTGTCTGTATTCCAATATGTTCCATCTATATTGATATACCAGAGTTTATTATATACAAAAGAAAGTCTATATTGTTCACCCTTTAAAAATTCCTTGATCTTATGTATATTGCCCTTAATTAAAATATCTGTTCTTGTCATAAGTACCATCTCAGAAACTTTAGATACCAGCCAGTCATTAATAGCCCTGGAAGCATTATTAATTTCATAAGTTTTATTTGTAATATTGTACTCTCTTGATGATTTATTAAAATAATATAAAAAAATATAAACAATAATAAAAAAAATAATCGCGGTTGGAATTAATATTTGAACAAAAACCTTATTTCTTAAATGTTTCATTTATTTAATTTATATCTTAATCCTCTTACTGATAAACCAAGTTTTTTTGATGTTAATGTTTTATTTCCATCAAATTTCTCTAATACCCAATTTATATATAACTCTTCTAATTCTTTTATTTTCATTAGTCCAATCGAATCAAATCTTAATGGTAATGGTTCTTCTCTTGGTAATAAAAGAGATTCTCTGGTTATCTTATCTTCTTTTTCTATAATGATTGCTCTTTCTATACAATTTCTTAATTCCCGTATATTACCAGGCCAATTATAATTTAATAATGCTTTTTTTGCATCTTCAGTGATCCCACAGACACCTTTCGCATATTCAGCACAAATCCTTCTCAAAAACCATTCTGCTAAAGGAATAATATCCTCTTTTCTTTCCTTAAGAGAGGGCAAAGTCAGAGGAAAAACATTCAATCGATAATATAAATCTTTTCTAAATTTATTTCCTTTAATTAAAGCTTTTAAGTCACTATTAGTTGCAGCAATAATTCGTACATCAATATTTACTTTTCTAGTTGAACCTAATGGTACAATTTCTTTTTCCTGAATAAATCTTAATAAAGCAACTTGTGCTTTTAAAGGAAGCTCCTCAATCTCATCTAAAAATAAAGTGCCGCCATCTGCTATTTCTAATTTACCCTTAACACTGGTTTTAGCGTCAGTAAAAGCTCCTTTTTCATATCCAAATAATTCACTTTCTATAAGATTTTCCGGTATAGTTCCACAATTTATCGGCACAAAACTTCCTGAAGATCGATTGCTCTGTTTATGAATTAATCTTGCCAGGACTTCTTTTCCTGTCCCTGTTTCACCGTATAATAAAACGGTTGATGAAATTTCTTTTAAATTATCAACAGTCTCAATTAATTTTTTATATATTTTATTTTTAGAATCAGAAAAATATTCTTCCTGTTTTAAAAGCTCATTTGTTAAAAAAATATTTTGTGCTTTCAATTTTTGATGAATAATAGCTTTCTCAATTACAATAGTTAACTCATCCATCTGTATTGGTTTGGTTAAATATTCAAATGCACCTCTTTTTAGTGCTTCAACAGCATTTTGAATAGAACCATGAGCAGTCAGTATGATAACAGGTAATTCCGAATAATGTTTATTGCAAAAATTTAAAAGTTCTATACCGTCCATTCCAGGCATTTTAAGATCTGTGATTAAGACTTTATAACGATAGTTTTTTAATTTATTTAAACCATTCTCTGCAGATAAACCAGCATCAACAATATATCCAACTCCCTCTAGAAGCTCTTGCATTAATTTAATAGCTGTTGCATCGTCATCAATAATTAATATTCTGTTGCTTTTTGGATTTGACATATTGAAATATATTCTACTCTCGATCATTTTAAAAAGCAAGATTTATTTTTAATATCACTAAACATATAATAATTAATAATAACGGCAATTTTTTCCTTATATACTGCAATTATTGCCTATCAAATTTTATTATCATTTATAATTATCTAATAAATAAAAAATAATTAATGTATAAAATTCAATTACAAATAAATATTGATAATTAAAAAAATAACATAATTTGTTTTAATAAAACAAGTTATGCAATAAAATATTTTTTTTATTTATTCATTATTAGTTAATTTATTAAGAAAAAATTTTATGGCATAAATATTGCTTTAATATTTCGTTAAATAAAACTTATTTTTATAAAAAACAAAATAAGTAATATTATTAAGCATCAATATTAGTAAAGAATAAACTTAACATATCATCTTTATTAAAAGAAGATACACTATTATATTTTTTTATAAATTATTTTTTTTAAAAAATTTTTATGGAATAAAAATTACTATAATGTTATATTATTATATACTTTTTTATCAATAAAATAAAGAAATCAATTACAACTTAAAAAAAGGAGTTAAAATGAAAAAAGTATTATCACTTTTACTTATTGTTATTACCATAATAAGTTTCTTATTATGCGTAGGATGTAAAACTGAGAAAAAAGAAGCTGTTGTATTAAAGCTTGCAGAAACTCATCCAAAAGATTATCCAACAACAAAAGGTGATTATGAGTTTGCCAGATTGGTAGGAGAAAGAACAAATGGAAGAGTTACAATCGAAGTTTATCCAGGAAAACAACTTGGTGAAGAAAAAGCTGTTATTGAACAGGTTCAATTAGGCGCTATTGACTTTACAAGAGTAAGTGTTGGCCCAGTTGCTGCTTTTGCTCCAAGATTAAATGCACTTCAGCTTCCATACTTATACAGAGACACTGATCATATGGTAAAAGTACTTACAGGTCAAATTGGACAAGAATTATTAAAAGAACTAGAAGCAAGCCAATTTTATGGAATCGGCTGGTTTGATGGTGGTACAAGAAATTTTTATACTACTAACAAACAAATTAAATCAGTTGCTGATATGAAAGGTTTAAAAATTAGAGTTATGCAGAGTGAAGTGTTTGTTCAAATGATTGAAGCACTGGGTGGTGTTGCTTCACCAATGCCATATGGAGAAGTTTACTCAGCATTACAGACTGGTGTTATTGATGGAGCTGAAAACAACTATCCAAGTTATGATACATCAAGCCACTTTGAAGTAGCTAAATATTATACTGAAGATGGTCATTTAAGAGTTCCTGAAATTATAATTGGCAGTAAAGTTGCATTAGATAAAAAACTTAAAAAATCTGATATTGAAATCCTTATAAAAGCTGCACAAGATTCTTTAAGTTTTCAGATGAAACTATGGGATGAAAAAGTTAAAGTTTCTGAAAACAAGGTAAGAGCTGCAGGTTGTAAAATTGTGAAATTATCTGCTGCTGACAAAAAGCTTTTTATGGATGCAATGGAACCAGTTTATGCAAGACAACCACAAGAAATTCAAGATCTTGTTAAAAAAATTCAAGCTGTAAAATAATATAATAATTTAAAAAAATACTATTTAAATACTAAGTACATCCCGGTACTATTCCGGGATGTACTTATTTATAAAAATTTAGATAATTTTTATAATATTTATTAAAGAGAGACAATTTCAAAATTAATTTTAAATTAAATGATTTTAGAGGTTTTTATGAAATTTATAAAAATTTTTTTTAACTATCTGCATATT
>CAZYID010000067.1:0-9873 GCA_964646595.1 uncultured Spirochaetales bacterium
ATTTTATAGCATTGCGGACATTATAATATCATTACATAGAAGACACTTCAAGATATAAAATATTATTTTTTTTATCCTATTTAAAAAATTCGGTTTAATCATATATATAAAGTATTTGACACTATAAGATTATTAGTATAATTTTTTTATAAAGGATAATTCAAGAAAATATTAATATGACTAAAAATGAAATTAATATTATACAAAAATTAATAGGCCCAATTAATGAAAAGGATTTAAAGTTTGTTGATTATTATATCAGCAATAAGATATCACTTTTTTTACCTGTCATAGGACCATGTCAATATTCTATAACACCTGATCATAGTCATCCTGCATATTTTTTTATGCATGCCTATGATGATCTTTGCAAAGTAAAAATCAATAATAAAATCATAACTTCCAATAAGGGTAAACTTTATGCTATATCACCCGGAGTTATTCATCATGAAATAGTAGACGATAGTTTTTCAAGATATGTAGCTATTATGATAGAGCAAAATTTTTTTGATTCTATTTGTCTAAAATACAGGGTAAAAGATTTTCAGCCCTTTATATGCAAAGAATTTGATTCGCCGCCATCACTTACATCTTTAATTAGAGACTTTATAATAGAAACAGAAAATAAACTGCCCGGTCACAATGAATTGGTTGATGCAATTGGTTTAAGGATTTGTCATGCTTTGATAAGATCGATTTTTAAATTCGGTGATTCTATCCAAAAAGTTTCGAGTCGGATGGATATTGAAGATGTCATTCAATATATGAATAGTCATTATAATGAAAGTATCACAATTGATGATTTAGCTTCTGTGATGAATCGGTCTACTTCAGCATTTATGCGTATCTTTAAACAAGAAACAGGAATGAGCCCGGTAGAATTATTGATACAAATCAGACTGGAAAGAGCTCGTAAACTCTTATTGGCAACAGATCAGTCTGTCACTGATATTGCCTTTGCCTGTGGTTTTAACTCCTCCAGTCATTTTGCTACTTCATTTTTAAAAAAATATAGTATTAATCCACGGGATTATAAAAAGTTTCATAAGCCCCAAGTAACTTTATCTTAATTTATTTTTAAGCGAAATATCAAATCCAATTGATGCTGATAATGCACCTTGTGGGCATTCTGCAATACAATGCAGACAAAGAATACACTCATTTGCTTTTACGCGTTCACCTGATTGAACATACTCGGCTATATTAATATCCATTTTACATGCTTTTGAACAAATTCCACAATTATTACATTTCTTTTTATCACCTTTTATTTTTAATAGTGCTAAAGAGTTTGATACCTTCATTATGATTGATACCGGACAGAGATATTTACAAAAAGCTCTGTTATCTTTTAAAACAATTACTAAGATGATACCTGTGAGATAATAGAGTATGTTGCCAACAGCAAACCAGTAGAATGCTCTAATACTGCCCTGATATTCTGGAGTAGGGGCCGGATTATGAATTGTATATTTAAAATAATAAACCAGCAGAGCAACAGCAGCAAGAGCAATAAAAAAATAAATATATTTGATTGAGTTTATAAATCCTTTTTTCCGTCCAGGGCTCTTTTTAAATGGCAGAAAATCCAGTATCATGGGAGTCCAACAACTCCAACCGCACCAGTTTCTTCCATAGATTAATGGACCAATAATTTTTCCGTTGATAAAGTGTATAATTACACCGCCAAAAACTCCGGCAAATACAAAGAAGAAAAATCCTTCTATCTGAAAATTTTGTTGTCCAAGTAAACCTGCTAAAACAAAAATCAATAAACCAAATATAATTAATGATGTATATCTAGCTATGGCTTTTCTTTTAAGAGGGAGTAATGCAAAAAGCATCTTACAGATTAAATCCACTATAATGATAATTATAAAGAAAACAACATAGGAAATATCTTTTAAAATTAAAAAAAATATAACAGATGCAATAATCATAAGAAATGCTGTCATCATAGGTGATGCAATATAGGACAGTATTCCTGCTTTTTTATTATTTTGATTATTCATAGCAATATCTCCATATAATTGAAATTATTTATAAATTATAATTTATAACTTATAAAGGAAATAAAAATATTTACTTTAGATATTCTCCTGATTATTTTAATAATATTACCAAAATAATCAGAATTAAGGCGTTTTTAGGCATCAGTTTGCTTATTGTAAATAAAAAGCCGGTCATTTTTACTTTAATTTTTTTTTACCATTGGTTAGTTTTTTGAGTGCAATTGATGTAGCTTTATCAGGTTTAATTGCATTATCCGGAGCATGCCCGTTTTGAAAAGGAGTATCAACAGCAGGTTAAAAAATTTTAACAACTTTAACTCTATGTTTTGATAATTAAACTCTCATACTCTGAGTCATGGAATGTAAAGCAGCTTTTGTAGCACAGTAATTAGGCTTAATAGACAAGGGTACATATGCTAATCTGGAAGTAACATTAACCATTGTTTTTAAGTAAAGTGTTCAGCCCTGACTGCTATTATATCTTTTTCAGATGCTGATAGTGTCACAGTTAATAGCATCCCATTTAATATATCACCGTGGTTTTCAACTTTTTTCCCGGTAAAAAAATTTGAGATCCTTTTTGTTAAATTTATAATCATTTACAGAGAATGGTGTATATAATATTACACCATCTGCTGGTAACCGGTAATCATTTATAAACTCCATTTTTAAAATCTAACACTTTAGAGGAATATTTTTTCATAAAATTATTTAACACTACCTGCAGTTATACCACGTGTTAATGTACGTTGAAAAATGATAAAAAATATGATACATGGGAGGATTCCAAGCATTGCAGAAGCACTTGCCATGGTTACATTCATATTGTGCTGTCCCTGGGTGAGTGAAATTGCTATTGGAACAGTTTGTTTTGACGTTGAAATGAGCATGATAAGGGGGAGAAAAAATTCATTCCAGGTCCATATAAAAAAGAAAGTAAAGAGTACAGAGAGTGGTGCTTTACTATTTGGTAAAACAATGCGAAGCAGTAGATTCAGCTTGTTACTTCCATCAATTTTGGCAGCCTCTAGAATCTCAACTGGAAACCTGGAATAGACAGATGATAACAAATAGGTTCCAAAAGCACTTTGAATTGTAGTGAAAATTATAATAACAACTAGTTGTGTATCATAAATATTAAAAAGTTTCGCAAGATAGTATAGCGGGTATACAAGTGATTCATGTGGAAGGGTGTTAGCTACAATAAATAAAACCAATAATATTCCCCTTCCTTTAATTTTACCAATACCCAGAGCAAAAGCATTAAGGCTCGAGAAAATAATAGCCAGAATCGAAACTGAAATACTGATAACAAAGCTGTTTATAAGACTTTTTCCAAAACTTACTCTTTTCCAGAAGGCAATTATTCCTTTAAGATAGAGACTTTTAGGAAAAGCAAGAGGCCCTGCCGCAGCATATTCTGCAGGAGTTTTAAAAGCATTAATAATGACCAGAAAAAAAGGGAATAGCATTCCTATTGCAACTATAATCATCATGGCAAGAAGTCCATAGGCACTTATCTTTTGTAATGTTATACTTTGTTTATTAGAAATCAAACTTCTTCCCCTTTTTCAAATTTCAGTTGTGTTCGTATAAAAAAGACTGTTAGTATCAAGATTATTATTGTCATTATTGTAGATATAGTTGCACCATAACCGACCCGTGCTTTTTCAAAAAAATTTTGGTAGGCAAAGTAGGATGGAACTAAGGTTGCATTACCCGGTCCTCCTCGAGTCAGCACATAAATCTGTGCAAATAACTTTAATGCATAGATAGTGGTAGTCAGTAACACAACCATTATCTCTGGGCGGATCATATATACTGTAATCTTAAATTTTTCAAACCAACCTGCACCGTCAAGTGAGGCAGCTTCCATAATCTGGGGATCAATTCGTTGCAGGGCAGACATAAAAATTACCAGTGGATAGCCGACCTGAAACCAAACCATAATAAACATAATAGTCGGAAGCGCTGTCTTCGTATCACCAAGCCAATTATGTGCTAGAAATTCAAGATTTAATGCATTAAGTATCCAGTTAAGTACACCAAATCCCGGGTTTAAAATCCAACCCCAGACAACACCTGCAATTGCTACTGGCATGATCTGCGGCAGATAGATACCAGAACGAATTAGATTAACGGTTGCTGTACCAAATACTTTTTTGATTGAGTCAAAAAGAATGACTGAAAAAATAAGTCCTAGTATTGTTGGTACGACAGTGACAGCAAAGATCATTGCAACATTATTTCGAAAGGAAGTCCAGAAAATTGCATCTACAAATATTTTAGAATAGTTTTTAAGCCCGATAAATTGCGGGATTCCAACACCAGTCCACTTTGTAAAACTAATATAAATATTCATTGCAAAAGGAATAGCAATAATTGTCAGAAAAAGAATCAAGCCGGGAATAAGAAATGGCAGGTATCCTTTTTTATTAGAATCGAACATTTACTACTCCTTGTTTAATCAATATGTGCGGGTAAAATCACCCGCACTGATAAAACACCACTTATTTATTTTCATAATAGGATGTACTGATAGATTCTAAAAACTTTTCAGGATTTTTAGTGCCAGACATAAGCTCCTGCACACCAGCAACCAGTGTGTCATAGTAACCAGCAGCAGGCCAGTCAGGATAAAATGCAAGACCGTCAGTTTTGACGATTGTGTTAAAGTTTGCAATAAGTTCTTTTAGTTTTGTATCATT
Source organism: uncultured Spirochaetales bacterium (assembly GCA_964646595.1). GTDB lineage: Bacteria > Spirochaetota > GWE2-31-10 > GWE2-31-10 > JAFGQB01 > CAZYID01. The sequence goes on from CAZYID010000067.1 coordinate 4,721, forward strand.
GATCATGGAGAGATCTGCATTAACAGGTATCCCCCCTTCTTTACCCAGTATCGATTGAATCTCAGGTGACATGGTTATATCAATAAACTCATAAGCAAGTTCTTTATTTTTTGACTTTTCCGGCACAACCCAGTTGTTACCGCCGGAACCTGGATGAAATTTATTACCAGGGAAAAGAAAGATACCCCAGTCAAAGGATATTTCATTGACAAAGCGTCCATACCACCAACTGCCTGAAATAAGAATTGGACTCTTTTTATTAGTAAAGGCAAGCCCCATATCTTCTGCTTTAAGGCTGACTGCATTTTTATCAATATATCCTTTGTCTACCCAATCTTTCATTTTTTTTGCTCCGTATATAAAGGCATTGTTCTTAAAATCGATATCTTTCGTATAGAGCTGGAATGCATTTATCAGGTCACGGTCAGCGTGATTTAGAACAAGTTCATAAAATATCTGTTGGGCAGGATATTCTGCTCCTGCAACTGTGAGAGGGATTATACCTGCTTTTTTAAATGCTTCCATTATAGTTTCAAGCTCATCGATTGTTTTCGGGACATGGAGGTTTTGTTTGGCAAACATCTCTTTGTTGTAATAAACCATTACATATTCCCCATAATTTGTTACACCATACCAGTTTCCTGAGCCCATAACACCCTCATCTGAGTAACGACAGGTTGTTTGAAGGCTTGGGCTGAGTATTTTATCCCATCTCTTCTGTTTTGCAACTTTTGTCAGATCTGTAAGCAGTCCCTGTTTTGAAAGCATACCAGAAGAAGCATTACCTTTATTATACTCCATCACATCAGGTGCTTCATCTGAGTTAAGAACCATTTGAGCTGTTTGACGTATCTGCTCAAAACCTTTTTGTTCAAATTCAATTTTAACATCAGGATACTTCTCCTCAAACTTTTTTATTGCAGCAGCCCAGGCTTTTCCCATTGCGCCGTTATCTGACTCATAATGCCAGATTTTAAGTATTTTCGGTTGTGTGTCTTTTTTACATCCTGCAAAAAAGAACACCATTAGCATTGCCGTAATAACAATCATAACTCTTTTAATCATAAATTCCTCCTTTATTTTTTAAATATTTAGTTAATAGTAAAATTCAGATCACATTTTGAACGTTACTATCTTTTAATAAAATATTCGTTTTTGCTTCCTTCGATTTCCAACTTTCTATTTTTCTCTTGTATAATAATTTTTAAGTCTAAAAGTGCCTCACTCATTTTTATCGAATATTCATTGTTATCTTTATGTATTTTTATATTTATCCTCTTGCCGTTAATATGTAGATTTTTTTCTATTGTATTTTCTATTTGAGTTATATAAAGCTCAATTGTTTCTTTTTTATCCTTATCCTTTTTTTTGATAGGAATCATTGAATTTTCTTTAATCCATATAGGTAATTCTTTATATCCTATTTTATCTTTTATCCATATGCCCCCGGCTATAGTTTTACCAGACAAAAAATTAGTCCACAAGCCGTTAGGCAAATAGTATTTTACTAATCCTTTTTCGTTAAATACTGGTGCAATCAATAAGGATTCTCCCAACATATACTGCATATCTAAATGGGAACAAGTTGGATCATCAGGAAATTCTAAATACATTGACCTCATGATAGGGTAACCATCTGTATGTGCTATAACTGCTTGTGTATATAAATAATGAATTAAGGAGATTCTTAAATCTGTAAAATGTCTAAGAACTTCTATTGACTCCTCATCAAATTCCCATGGAACACGAAATGAACTGTCGCCATGTAATCGGCTAAGAGGTGATAAAAGTCCGAATGCTACCCATCGTTTATATAAATCAGGAATTGGTTTTCCAAAAAAACCGCCAATGTCATGTGCCCAGTAAGAAAATCCGGACATTGACAAAGAAAGTCCTGCTCTTAATTGAGCAGCCATTGAGTTATATGTAGCATATGAGTCTCCGCCCCAGTGAACAGGGTACTTTTGACAGCATGCTGTTGCGGAACGAGCAAAAACAACAGCTTTATTTTTACCTTTTGTTTCTTCAAGTAATTCGAATACCAATTTGTTATATAGATATGTATAGTAATTATGCATTTTTCCAGGATTACTTTTATCAAAATAGACAGCATCTGATGGTGCACTTTCACCGAAATCAGTTTTAAATGAATCGATTCCCATATCCAGTAATTTTTTTAATTTAGCCTTAAACCATTTGCATGCATCAGGATTAGTAAAATCAATAAAAGAATTCCCAGGCTGCCACCAATCGATTTGATATACATCACCATCTTTGTTTTTTAATAAATATCCTTTTTCTTTACATTCTTGAAAAACGGATGATAAAGTAGAGATGTAAGGATTAATCCAGAGACAAATTTTAATTCCTTTGTCTTTGATTCTCTTTATCATTTCTTCAGGTCTTGGAAACGCCTCTTTATCCCATTCGAAGTCACACCAATGTCTTTCTTTCATCCAGTAACAGTCAAAATGAAAAACCTTTAAAGGTATTTGATGATTTTCCATTTTGTTAATAATATCTAAAAGCACTTCTTCATTATAAGTTGTCGTAAATGAACTTGTGAGCCATAAGCCAAAAGCCCACTCCGGAATTAATGCTGTCCGTCCTGTTATTTTGGTATATTTTTTTAATATTTCTTTTGGATCAGGATCATGTATTATGAAATATTCAATCTCATTTCCAGGAAGAGTAATCCGTATGCTGTTTACTTCTTCCGTTCCGACCTCATATTCTACCTTATCTGTTGAATTTATAAAAAGTCCATATGATTTACTGCTTAAATAGAATGGTATATTTTTATATCCTCTGTCAGTGTCTGTTCCTCCATCTTCATTCCATATATTTATGCTTTGCCCGTTTTTTACAAGCTGACCATATCGTTCTCCGAGTCCATATATACACTCATCAGAATTTAATAAAAATTTTTCTGTAAAAAAAGTTTCACCTGTTTTTGTTTTTATATACCCTATACTTTTATTGTCACTTTTACAGCAAAGCTCTTTTTCTGTAAGTACTTCAATATTAAAAGGATTTCTATATAAATTTATAAATAATTTACCCGATTGCAATTGAATGAAATCTTTATCAGATTTTACAAGATTGAGACATTTTTTATCTGTTATTTCTAACGGGAATTTGCCCGTATCATCGTCTTTGGTTTTATTATGATATGCTTTAATAGAGATAATATCCTCATAAGGAGAGGTTATTTCTATTGTTATTATGCTGCCATGGACTTTTTCACAATCCGGTTCATCTTTATATAGCAGTGTTTGAATAATAGCCTTTCCATCATTATAATTGTATTCGTATATTCTATCTGGAAAATATACTTTTATATTATCATTGTAGTGATACATTCCCTCTTTTATTTTCATAATTATGTAATAACCTCTTTTAGATATTGTTATATGTAATAAATAATAAAAATATTTAAGAATCTACTATTATTCTGCTTAATATTGATACTATCTTGCCATTTTCTTTAGTTTTTGATATCTTTCATTTATACTGGGGTTTATGTTAATTATGAATAAGTTGAATTTTGAGGAAAAAAGAATTCACGGTTCTCCTGAATTTCCCTTTATGGTTTATTGCAGCAGAGATTATCCGGATCATTATGATATGTATATACACTGGCACAATGAGATGGAAATTGTATATCAGGATTTAGGTAACAGTGAATTTCATATTAATGACTTATATTTTAAATTAAATGAGGGTGAGGTTACTCTTGTTCCAACAGAGGCAATACATTCTGCAAATTCAATTACCGGGAAAAATTATACATTTTATTCCATTGTTTTTAATCCTCTTTTTTTATGTACAAAAAAAGTTGACGCATGCGATTTTAAATATCTTGAACCAATTATTAAAAACCGATGGCTTTTGCCTGTGGTATTAAAACAAAATAATATAAATGAAAGAAATACAATAGATATAGTAAAAAAATTAATTAATAGGCATAAAAAACATGAAAATGCTTATGAATTAGGAATAAAAAGTTTTTTATTTGAGTTTTTTTATAAATTAATAGCCAATGATCTCTTAAAATTTGATACAAATGTATATCATTATGAAGAAAGTCAGATTAATAAAATAAAGAATGCATTATTATTTATTCATGAGCATTATCCTGAAAAAACAACAATAAATTTTTTGGCTAAAGAATGTAATATGAGTGAATATTATTTTGCTCACTATTTTAAAAAAGTAACAAAGATGACACCTGTGGAATATTTGAATGATTATCGTATTAAAAAGTCCTGTCTACTCATAAAAAACAGTGATTTAAATATAATTGATATTGCTTATGAGACAGGATTTAATAATCTTAGTAATTTTAACAGGATTTTTAAAAAAATTATGAAAATGACTCCTTCTGCTTTTAGAAATTTATGATTATTATTTCTTATTAGTTTTAAATTATTGATTAATTCGTCTGGAATATTTGATAATAATTTTATAGATTTTTTTGCAAGTTGTATGCTTGATTGTTATTCATTTTAGTTTATAATTCATTTAATATATTTTTTTAATAAAGTTACAATAATGTCGTAAATACCGGATTAGGTGTCGCTGCTTTTTTTTGCTCTGTTAAAAGGACAAGAATAATGGTAACACTTTGTACATAAATAAACAAACATGTATGTATACAAATAGATTACAAGTATTATGAAAGGTATAAAAATAAATATATTGCTTATAAACAACCAATATATTGGAATCAAACCTATACCAAGAAAAATTATCACAAATACAATCTTTTCAAAAATGTTCATATTTGGTGAAATATATTTAAAATATTTTTTAACAATTTTTGGAGACATAAATAAACAACTGTCATATTTACATGGATAAGGACAATGTCTGCATAATGTTATTGATAATAAAAAAAATGTAGTAATAATACTAAAAGATAGATAGATAGTACCAAATATAAGATTATAATTAAACAATCCGATGTTTCCAAGAATAATTATTATGAACCAGGAACCTTGAAGAGTTATTCTTTGAAATAATGAAAATTTTTCAATCATTTTTACTGATTTTTCCATAGCGACTCCTAATTAAAAAAAGCAATGACTTGAGTATACGGTTATTGCTGACCTTGATAAACAATTAAGTAATAATTATTGTTCAATTGTTTG
>CAZYID010000067.1:9973-15544 GCA_964646595.1 uncultured Spirochaetales bacterium
CGGTTATTGCTGACCTTGATAAACAATTAAGTAATAATTATTGTTCAATTGTTTGTCTTGGATAACGTCCGCCAATACTAAAACCATAATAAACTGTAACAAGTACGCGGTCAATTCCAATATTATCACTATCATCGCTATCATCATAATAATGACTAGAATAACTATAAAAAGAATTTTTCTCAATATCAAATGATGTAGTAACACCTAATTCATGTCTTGTGACAAGAGGATATTTTAAAACCTCCAATCCAAATGAAGTACTTAAGCTCAGGTCTATTACCATATTTTCAAAACGATTTTGATAGTTATCTAATAAATCAAACATTCGAAGAAAACTTTCTCCTACTTCAGCACCAAGTCCATAATATATAGTTAATCTATCTTTTTTTATTTTATGACTTGAAATAATTGTTAATCCTGTAAATGGTCCTAAATAACGTGTAACCATAAAACCTTCAAGAACATGATATATTCCGACACTGGGAAGCAATGATAAATCATATTTATCATTGTGATATATTCTAAATTTTGGTGCTATTTTTAATGTAGTAGATAAATGCATAATAGCTGCTAAATCAATATCATTATATAAAAAAAACTGAAACTCAATATTATCTGATAATCCAAATCTTTGCTGATAACCAAATTGAAATTTTAAGCTAGGCGAAAGACTATAAAGACCCAAACCGATTCCGGTATAAAAAGTTGATTCTTTTTCTTTAGGTTTAAGTGTTTCAGCTGTTTGGTTTACCATCATAGTTCGACAATTTGATAAAAGTAATAATAATAAAAAAATAATTATAGAAATAATCGTTCTATTTTTATTCATATAAAATACTCCTTTATTATAGAAAGCTATGTTTAAAAGTATCTAATCAAGTGTAAGTGCCTTTTTAATAATTTTAAATTTTAATGCTGCCCCAATTCCAAAATGAGCCATTGGAATAACATTAGTTCTGTAACCCCATAATAAATTACCAAATAAATATATTGGAGTAAATAAAACATTTTGTTCTTTCCCTAAATATATATTAAGTCCAACATTTATAAGTTTTATACCTCCATATACATAACAATCAACATCACTGCTTGTTGAACTTGTAGTACCTATACCGTCATCATCCCAGTCATAAGATGTTGTGTTTTCAATACCAACAGCGAATGTAAAAATCCAACTGGGAACAGAAAATTTAAATTTTACTATATCATTACCAAATCTAAAAAAAAAGTTCATATCTGTAATAAAATTAAATCCATGGAAATTAGAATGACCACCCAGCCCATATGAACTTCCATAAGTTCTATATTTATAACCAAATAATAAATTATTTTCTATAGAAAACCTTTTTTTGATTTCTATTGTATGTGAAAATCCTAACAATGGAGAAATGCTAAATATTGTAATTCCTCCTCTGAATCCGCCATAAGCTAAATATTCACCACCATATTGATTGTTAAAACCAATATAATTTTCTGCGGATAAAGAAAATAATAATGTAAAAAATAATATTAAAAATGCAAGTTTTTTCAAAAGTATCCTCTATGTCTTCAATATACAAATTTTAAAAAGCATCTCAGTTAACTACAATTGTACTCCATAATACTTAAAAAATAAAAGTATAATATTGTTGAAATCAATTTTTTCTATTTTTGATATAGATAATCTATTGGTTCTTGAGCATATAAAACCATATACTCAAATATAATTGCCGCAGCTTCATCTCTCATATCCATACTTAAATAATAATATATGTTAGGCATTTCCAAGAAAGTCATAACTAAGTTTTGAATGAAAAGTAGATATTTTTGATAAGACATTACGAAAGTTATTTATTTCAATTTCTGTTAATTTATTTAATACTAAATCGTCATTAATTTTTTTAAGATCATTGTGTGAAATAATCTGATTATAAAACCTCATATTCCAGAGATAATCAAAAACATATACAATTTCTCGAAATGTATTTTCAGAAAAAATATTTTTTTCTAATAAAATTTTTAATCTTGAAATTGTTTCGGGTTTTTTTATTTTATATTTTACAGCATAAATTCTTACTAATGTTTCTATGGGCTTTATACATTCTTTTATATTTACCGTTTTTAAGCCATTTTTTTTTTCTGTTTTTATTCCGCCGAGAATATTTAGGGGAGGTTTGTAAAGTAAGCAATTATTTGTATAATGTATAAAAAAATTAGGATTGTTTTCTGAAGTGTCAAAAATATATTTTTTTAGTTTATCTTCTAAAATTTTGTCTCCATATACACAGTATATATCAAAGAATACATTTATTTTTAAGATTGATTCGTTAGTAGGATTTGTAATCCATTCATAAAATTGTTTTTCCCATTCTGATTTTGAGAGGCACCATTGCGGATTTGATGCCATGATGCCGCCCGGGCAATAATGATATCCTGTTTGATTTAGTTTTGAGGAGACTCTTTTACCTAAGTTTAAAAAATATTTTTTTGTTTTTGTGTATTCAGATACGTTTACATCATTAAATATAATAGCATTATCCTGATCGGAAAAAAGAGTCATCTCATGACGTGCGTTGCTTCCCAGTGAGAGAAATGCAAAGGGAGTCGGAGGATCACCAAGTTCATTTATTGACAATTTAATAAATTTAATTATTGAGGCGTCATAGACACTACCTATTGTTGTTTTTAACAACTCAGGACGACTCCCACGTATTGTCATTCTATGAATTAATTCAGGTAATTTATTTAAAGTCTCGATAATGTGCCCGGTTGTTTCACTTTTTTCGATCTCGAGAATTAAATTTGTTAGGGATTCATCCTTTTCTGTAGAAAATGAACTGCGTGATGTTTGTACTTCATAGTTTTTGAAAGAGGAATAGACACTATCTGATTTATTATGTTTTATTTGTCTGATAGATATCACATGACCATTTTTTTGAGAGAAAAAAATATTTGAAGTTGAGACAATTACATCCAACATTACGTTGTTTTTTGTTTTTATTTGAGCTTCAAATTTTTTTGATCCTGTTTTACCATTATATAATTTTTTAAGGTAATTAATGGCAAAGTCATTAATTTTATTGCCTACAGGTAAAAATTCCCATAAATATTTTGAAACTAATTCATTTTCATTTAATCCTAGCATTTTTTGCAATGTATGATTTGAAAAAACATTTTTTCCGTCAACTTCGAGAATATATCCTTCATTTGAAGCCTCTACTAAAACCCGATATCTATCTTTTGCCTCTATTAATCCAGCTTCAGCCATGCGTCTATTGTTCTCCATATTGTGGCTTTGTAAGAGTATATATGTAAGAATTATTATAAGCAAACTGGATATAATTACGGATATTATTGATAATTTTTTTGTCAGTAGAGTCATCTCATCTTGGACATCATGGATGTATATACCTGTTCCAATTATCCAATGCCATTCCGGAATTTTTTTTACATATGATAATTTTAAGGCTGTTTTTGATTGATCATCCATCCACTGCCACAAGTATTCTAAATATCCTTCATTATGATCATTAACAATTTTAACGAATTCAACAAATAGCTTTTTACCGCTTTTATCTTCACTATCCTTATAATCAGAAAGGTCTTTTCCGATAAGGTCAAGTCTATATGGATGCATTATCATAATTGGATGCATATCTGTTATCCAGAAATAATCTTTTCTGTCTATGCCGTAACGCATTTTTTCTATCTCACTAGCAGCCATTTTTTGAGCTGTCTCTGGCGAAAGAAAACCGTTTTTTTCCTGTTCTATATAATAATTAATTGAACTGGCAGCTGCATTTGTTAATTCTTTTATCATCTCTTTTTTTCTTTCCATCATATTATTTTTAAATAGTGGAATTATTATGAAGAATATTGATGAAACAAAAAGAATTATTGCTGTAATGGTAGGTAATATAATGCGAAAGAAGAAACCGCTGAAAATATAATTTGAATTCTTTTTATTTTGAAAATATGCTTTGCCTTTAAAATATTCATTTAATTCTTCTTCGCTAAAAATAGATTCTTTATTAATTTGATTGTTTTGTTCATGATATTTTTCTTTAAAATTTCCATTAGCAAAGTCTTCTCTGAATGGTATGTATCCGTTATAGTCATCTTTTATGTGACATTCAAAAACTTTTTTTATATCATTTTTAGAATACTTTTCAGAAAACTCTTTATAAGCATCTTGTAACGCCTCATTACAATGCCTAAATTTTCTATGGTCATATGGATCAAAATTACCGGATTTTCCCGATTTTAAAAAATATGCAAAACTTTCTGCGTCAAAAAAACCATCAATCCATTTGTGAATATCTTCAGCTCTAATACCTAAAATATTTTCTGTTCTATCAGCATGCTCTTGTATATTCATCTGATTTTTCTCAATTTATTTTTTTTTTAAATCTTTTAATATTATCCATTGCCATCCTCCAATTATTTTGAAGTCAATTCAATAAATTTTTTTATTGCCTTCTCATGATGTTTTTTATTCAATCTTAAACCAAGATGTTTACCGTGTGGATCGGCAATGTCACCGACTATTTTTCCTCCAAACTTTTCAACAATTTCTTTTGAAAATTTCATAAAATGGCATTGTTTATCCTGCCATTCTTCATCTTTTAATCCACAATAAACAAAAAAATTTTTATCAGAAAACGCATTATTCCCATAATCACCATTTACTAATTTTTGAAAAAAAGGTGTTAATCGATTTGGAGGAATATGTCCTGAATGACTGATTGTTAAAGCAAGATAATTATTTCCTTTAAATTTATCCCAGAATGTAACTTCATAACTTATTGCTGATCCTCTGCTGAAGCCGATATATGCATTTTTGTTCAAAGAACAATCATATTTTTGATTCATATATTTTACTGCGATCTCAATTATTTCATAAACTTTTTCCGGGTCAAGATATTTTTCTTTTTCTCCTAACCACCATTGTATAGCAACAATGGCATATTTATACTTTTTTGCAAATTCTAATTCATCCTTTATCTCCGGATAAACAGTGCCATTACTTCCATGGATTGCTATAAGAGTTCTTTTTACTGGCTGCTTGCTGAAATTATCCGGCAGCCATATTGCAAAAAAACTTTGATGTTCCGGGAGATTAATAATATTTATTTTTTCTTTTAATAAGATGTTATATTCCTTTGATTTTTTATAAAATCCCATATGATCAACTTTTTTTTCTTTTAGGTTAATAATGTCTGGATAATCCTGTCCTGAAATGTAGAAAAAAGAGAAGAGCAGAATTAATAATATAAAAATAAATTTTCGTTTCATTTTAATAACCTTCAATCTTTTAGGGTGTAATGGTATTTAACAACAAGTTTATGAATAATATATAATATGAATTATACTAAACTACCTGGTAAAACTCAAATTTTTCATTTTTAAAAATAATAAATTTATTTTAATTTTTTTCTTCTTTATTAGATAATCATTAAATTTTTATTACAGCAGATAATTATATGACAAATAAACAAAAAAATTTAAAGCAGAAATGACTATATCTTCATTTTTATTTAATAACATTTCTTTTAATGCTATAAGAATTGTATCTAAATCTTTAAATTT
>CAZYID010000068.1:0-6984 GCA_964646595.1 uncultured Spirochaetales bacterium
AACCCATTCTTATTTCAAGATTAAAGGAAAAATCTGAGCCTAAAATATTTTTACCTAATATTCCAAATTTTTTCACATCTTCTATTGCTTTTGACAATCGTTCTACTGCTAAAGGATATTCAGCCCTGACATAAATAAAACCTTCACTTGCACCTATTGCATAAGCACATAATGTCATACCTTCTATAATAGAATGAGGATCACCTTCCAATACGCTTCTATCCATAAAAGCTCCTGGATCACCTTCATCTGCATTACAAAGGACATATTTAATTTCACTATTATTTTTTTTAGCAAATGACCATTTAAGATAAGTAGGAAAACCTGCTCCTCCTCTACCTCTTAAACTGGATTTCTTAATTTCTTCAATTACTTCATCCTGTGTCATTGAACTTATTGCTTTACCAAGAGCTAAATAACCGTCATTCCCTATATAGTCTTCCAAACTTAATGGATTTATCGCTCCGCAATTTTTTAATACAATTTTAGTTTGGCGTTTAAAAAAATCTATATTATTTTTTGATGGAATGGACTTTTCATGTTTACCATCTTTATGCGCTAATCTTTCAACAACCTTTCCTTTAATAATATGTTCTTCAACTATCTCTTTTGCATCTTCAGGTTTTAAATTTTGATAAAATATATCATCTTTTAACATAATTATTACAGGACCATAAGCACACGGGCCCAAACAACCGGTTTCAATTATTGCTACATCTTTCTCTAATTTATTTTTTTTAATTTCATCTTCTAAAGATTTTTTAATTTCTAATGCGCCTGATGCTATACATCCGCCACCGGTACAAAGTAAAATCTTTTCTTTTAATGCCTTTGATTTATTTTCATTCTCTTTTTTAATATCTTTTGAAATTTTAGTTAATTCAGAAACATTTTTTATGGGATTAGTAATCTTTATTTTATCCATTTATTTTGCTCCATTATTATTTTCATTATTTATTTTATATTTATTTAAAATATCATAAACTTTTGCTGGTTTTACTCTCTGATAAACATCATCATTTATCATTATTACCGGAGCAAGACCGCATGCGCCAAAGCATCTACCAATGTCCAGTGAAAACATTTTATCACTGGTTGTTTGACCTACATCTATACCTAATTCATTTTTCAAAGATTCCAATACTTCTTTAGCTCCTCTTACATAACATGCTGTTCCTAAACATACTCTTACAAGAAACTTACCTCTTGGATACGTTGAAAAAAATGAATAAAAACTTAATACACCGGCAACTTCACTAAAAGGAATATTTAATTTAATACTTACTTTTTTTAATACTTCTTCCGGAAGATAACCAAACATATTCTGCGCTATTTGCAAGACAGGAATTAAAGACCCCTCTTTCCCTACATAGCCATCTATTATTGCTTCATATTGTTTTAATAATTCTTCTTCAGATAAGTCGCTATTACATTGACAATTATTAACTTCTATCATTTATATCTCCTAAGATGCTTATTAATGCTTTTGTTGTTATTTTTTTCACAACTAAAGATAAAATATATATTATTTTTTATTTTTTTGCAAGGTATTTATAATCTTTTAAGGAATTTTATGTTCACTTGATAAAATTTTGTACTATAATTATGTAATTATTAATAAATATGAATAAAAATCTACATTATTGTAAGTTTTTTATTTGTTAATGACATGATATTTACTATAATTGAATTTGCTTATATAATAAAAATAAAGATGTTAAAAATTAAGTATTGCACTATATAAAAAAATACACCCAACACTCAGTCATTTAAATATTTAAAATCAAAGTGTTGGGTGAGAGACCCCACATTTTTAAAAATCTATTTTTATTATAGTCATTTTTTAAAATTTTTAAATATGCCATTTGGTATGTTTTTGTTAATAATAAATTTATTTTATTTAAAATATATAGTAAACTTATATATAACTAAATTAAGGAATAAAAATTGATAAAGCAAAGAGAAATAGATGTTTTATGTGTTGGAATGGCAACTTATGATCTTACATTTACGGTTAACAGGCATCCTTATTCTGACGAAAAAATTTTTGCATCTAATTATTTAGAATGCGGAGGAGGACCTGCTGCTAATGCTTCTGTAACTGTTTCAAGATTAGGAGGAAAAGCTGCTTATGCAGGATACTTGGGAAATGATATATTCGGTCAAATTCATTATAATGAACTTATTAAAGATAACATCAATTGTGACTATATATTAAGGAATACTTTTCCGACACGATTATCAATAATTTTGGCAAAACCAAATGGAGACAGAGCTGTAGTTACATATCAAAAAAATACTCCTTTTCTAAAAAAAAATAAAATATTAACTGATTTAGCAATAATTAAACCAAAAACGATTCTTTTTGATGGATATGAACCTGAAATCTCAGTTTTTCTGGCAAAAAAAGCAAAATCCTTAAAAATAAAAACAATATTAGATGCCGGATCAGTTCATAAAGGCACATTGAATCTTCTTCCTTATACAGATTATCTTGTTTGCTCAGAAAAATTTGCAAAATCACACATTCCGTCTAAAGACTTAGATGAAATATTAAATGAATTAAATAAAATTTGTAAAAATGTAATTATTACATTAGGGAAAAATGGATTAATATGGAAAACAGATGAATCCTCTGGAGAGCTAAAAGCATATAAAGTTAATGCAATTGACACCACTGGTGCCGGTGATACTTTTCATGGAGCATTTGCTCTTGGAATTGCTAATAATAAAAACTTAATTGAAAATTTAATGTACTCTAATGCAGCGGCTGCTTTATGTTGTACTAAAATTGGAGCTCGAATTGGAATTCCAAAACATAAAGAAGTTGAAAATTTTATTAAAAAAAATTATAAAACAAATCAATAAATTTTTAAAAAATTTTTACTTAATAATATATACAGAAACAGGTTTATTTATTCCTTTAATCTTTACTTTTCTTTCCTTTGGTCTTTTACTTGTTTTTATTTTTTTTAAAACACTTTGAGAAATAAAAATTGTACTGCTCTCAGCCATGTTACATAGACGTGAAGCAATATTTACTGTGTCGCCAATTGTTGTCCAGTTATATGAATCTCCTGATCCAACAGCACCAACAACTGCTTCTCCATAGTTTATTCCAATACCAACGTTTAAACCAAGTTTCTTTTTTTTATTAAATTCAGTTATTTTTTTTTGAATATTTAAAGAAGCATTTAAAGCTTTTTGAGGACTAGGAAATATCGCCATTACAGCATCTCCAACAAATTTATCAATATCGCCGCTATTTCTGGCAATAATTTTAACTTGTATATCAAATAATTCATTTAATCTGTTAACAACAACTAATGGATCATTTTTTTCTGAAAAAGTAGTAAAACCTCGAATGTCTGAAAAAAATACTGTTATATTTTTTCTTTGCGGACCAGTAGTAAATTCTCCGGTTTTTATATTTTCCAGCATTTCTGCTGTTGATTTTGAAATATATTTTTGAATAACAATTTTTTTACTTAAATCCTTAATCATTTTATTAAATTGCCTATAAAGCCGGGACAAACTACTTTTTCCTTTATCAGGCAGCTTTACGCCAAAATCTCCATTTTGTACTTGATTAAAAGATCCGGAAAGCTTTTTTATTGGATCATTAAAAAGTATTGATATAAGATAAATAATAAAACCAGACATTAAAATTAAAAGAATCAATATCATCATAGATGTTTTACGTTTTATTGTAATAAAATCTCTAATTGATATATATTTCTTGATTATTGTTTGATTTATTGACTGTATTAATAAATTTTCTTCTTTTTCTTTCTTTTCATCATTATCTTTTTTATCTTTATTTTCAGCCTTTTCATTTTTTTCATTTTTTTCTACTTTCTGATCTGTTTTTTTTGTTGTCTTTTTTTTATCATCTAATGTTTTTATGTCTTTCGGATCCACAGGCTTTTCAATTTTAATAAAAATTATATATGTTGAGAAAAAAATTAATAATACTAATAAAATTGATAAAATTATTGATCTTGTTTTCATAAATAATATATTATTCGAAAAAAATTTTTTGAAAAATTAAGTTATTTAAATAATATTTTTATAATAACTTATAATTTATTATTATACAAGAATTTTCATTTTATATATAATATTTTCTAAAATATTAAAATAAATATTAAAATTTTAATAATTAATCATCAAAAAAAACGCAGAGTTTTATTTAATACCCTGCGTTTTTATATTAAAATATAATATTACTTTTATTTCTTTTCTAAATAAAACTCAACTCTTCTGTTTCTTGCCATCTCTGCTTTTTCTTCTATTGTCATGTTTTTCTTTAACGGTATAATTGGATCATCAAATCCTCTTCCTACAATTGTCATTCTTTCCTTTTTTATACCTCTTTTATTTAATTCCTTAGAAACTGTTTTTGCTCTATCCTCTGACAATTCTTTAGCTATTTTTTCATTTAATTTTTCTGCATAACGGTTTGCAAAACCTTCCATTATTATATTATGTTGAGGATATTTTTTTAATGCATTACTTAAAAGCTTTAATACTTCAACATTTTTTTCATCAGAAGTCATTATCGCTTTATTTGGTTTAAACTTAATATTACTTACTCTTACTTTCAATCTTCCATCTTTAAGCTTGATAACCAAGATATCAATCATTATAGGATCTGTTCTTTTTTCAATGCTGTTGCCAACAAGATCTTCTGCATATAAAATCACAGGATAATCTTCAACACTTTCAACAAGCTCTCCATCTGAACTAATACCATCCCATATTATTTTATTCGTTGGATCACCAATCCCATTAAATTCTCGAAAAACAGTACCTCCATATGGAGATAGTATTCTAATGCTCCATTTATTAATACCTGTTTCATCTTTTGCTGATAGATTAAAAGTTAATTCATCATTTATTCCATCATCATCCGGTGAAAAATATTTTAGATTATTAGTTACTGAAAACTCTGGCGGAGTAGTATCAATTAAAAATTCTTTTGATTCACTTTTTGACTCTGTACCAGCAGCAAATGTTACTTTAAGAAATGCAGTATAAGTTCCATCAGGAGCTGTTGTTTTTGTGTTTATCTTACCATTCCAATCAATTTTTTCAGGTAAACTCCCTTTTGAACCGGTAGTATATACAGTATTATTTTTACTGTCTTTTATTTCAAGTTCCCATTCTGAAACTTTATTTTCTTTTGGGATAGTACTTCTAATTTCAAAATTTTGCACATCTTTAATATCATCACCATTTGGACTAAAACTTTTTAAAGAAGCTGTCATAAACAATGGTATATCACCGGTATATATTTTAACTTTAAATTTTTCTGAATTATATGAATTACCAGCTTTATCTGTAGATTTTAACTGATAATAATATTCTCCGTCTTCAAGAAGTGTGTTAGAATTATTCTTGCCTTCCCAAACTAATCTGTAACTTGATTGACCCTGCCATTCATAATTCTTTACACTCTCTCCTTTACTATTATAAAAAACACCTTCCCACTTAGTTTCTTCCTTACTTAATTTATGATCAACAAATAATTCGTCCTGTTTTTTATTTCCATCAGGACTAAATATTCCGGACGAAAGTGAAACATTTGCATTTGGACTTGTAATATCTAGAATAAAAGATGCCGTATTATTTGTTGGAGTATTACCATTGTTGTATACTATTTCTAATTGTCCAACATACTCGCCTTCTTGAGCTGTTTTACCGTTTTTATCTTTTCCGTCCCAATCAATTTCTAATGGAGGTTTTTTCTCTCCGGAAAATTCTTTAATAATATTGCCTTTAGAATCCAAAATACCAAACTTCCAATTCTCAATACTTTCTAAAATCGGAATTTCAAACTTAAATCCGATTTTATCTTTAATATTATCATTGTTTGGAGAAAAAGCTTCTCCAATTACAGAAGCTTTAATTGGAGTATCAATAGTATCTTTAACAATATTTGAAACAAATTCTTCGTAATAATTCCCTGCTAGATCTGTAGAATAAATTTTAATTTTATATTTCCCATCAGGAACCAAATCTCCTTTTTCATCTTTTCCATCCCAATCAATTTCCTGTTCTCCCTTCTTATCATATGTATATCTTTTTATTAATTGATCTTTTTCATCTAAAATATCTACATACCAAATTTGTTTTTCTCCATCTCGTGCGTCACTGTCTTTCTTTTTAAATAAATCTTTAACATTACTTTTTATTATATTTACTTTTATTTTTAGCTCATCTTTATTTTTATCATTATTTGGAGAAAATATTTTATCCAATACTTCTGTTTTAACTTCCGGTTTATCAGTATCTACATATACAATACCTGTATTACTGTCTTTTTTACTAATATTTTTCTTATTATCCATTGCTATAAAAACGAATTTATATTCACCGTCAGGAACAACGGAACCATTATTGTCTTTCCCATTCCATTCGATTCTTTTAGGTACACTTATACTTTTATTGGGTAATACTAATTTTTTTTGTTGATCTAAAAGCTTTTCATCGCTTTCAAAAAACTTAACCGACTTTCCGTTTTCATCAAAAACCTCTAATTTCCAATAACTAATATAATTAGTCTCTTTAATACCAATGTCCAACACAAGACTGTCTTGAATGTTGTCGCCATTAGGGCTGATATAAGCATTGTTTTGAATAAAAGTAACCTCAGGAGGGTTTACATCTTTTTGATTAAAAGTTGCACACCCGAATATTATTGTTATCAGGCTTATAATTAATATAAACTTTATACTATTTAACATTTTTTCCTCCTTAAAAAACTTAGAATATAAAAAAATTATATACTATTTATAAAATTTTAAAAAAACATTTACAAATAATCTAATATTCGTTATAAAATATTTTTATGCTTAATGTAAACTCTTTTTTTCAAGTTTTTAACAAAATTTTATGATTAATATGCCAAATTACATGTTTTTTAAATATATTTTCGTTTAATCATGATAAAACAATGGAAAATCTAATGAATTCAGCCAA
>CAZYID010000068.1:7084-15297 GCA_964646595.1 uncultured Spirochaetales bacterium
TAAAATTAAATATAAATGGTATCAAATAATTCAATTAAATGAATCTAAATACTATTTATATTTATTTATTTCAAAAACTAACTGGTTGTTAATCCCTAAAAATAGCGAAACAGAGTTTTTCCGAACAAAAATAAAAGAAAATGTAAAATAATAGAATAAATGTTTAATTATTAAGTTAAATCTAGCTAAAATTAAAATTTTTTGATATTTTGCATAAAGTAATTATTTAAAAGAGGTAAAAATGATTAAAACTTTTAATAAAGGTTTTTATTTAATAAATAGTAAAACATTAATTGAAGATAATGATAAAAACACATTAAATAAAATCTCTCAAACAGTAAAAAATGAAAATAAAAATATTAACGAATCAGACATAAATATTCAAAAAGCAAAAACAGGTTCTATTGCATATCAGATAATAAAAAACCATAACAAATCAGATAATATAAACAATTTAAAAATAAAATTTGATACTTTAGCGTCTCATGATATCACTTTTGTCGGTATTATACAAACAGCTCGAGCTTGCGGCCTTAAAGAGTTCCCGGTACCTTATGTCTTAACAAACTGTCATAACAGTTTATGTGCAATCGGAGGTACAATCAATGAAGATGATCATATTTTCGGATTATCCGCAGCACAAAAATACGGCGGTATCTTTGTCCCGGCACACCAGGCTGTTATACATCAATTTAATAGAGAAATGATGACAGGATGCGGTAAAATGATCCTTGGGTCTGACAGTCATACCAGATATGGCGCATTGGGAACAATGGGAATAGGAGAAGGCGGTCCGGAAATTGTAAAACAATTAATAAATGGAACATATGATGTTCCTATGCCTGAAATTATTGCTGTATATTTAGAAGGAATCCCTAAAAATGGAATTGGTCCTCAGGATGTTGCTCTAACTTTAATAAAAGAAGTTTTCGCAAATGGATTTGTAAAAAATAAAGTTCTCGAATTTATAGGTCCCGGGATTAAAAATTTATCTATTGATTATAGAAACAGTATTGATGTTATGACAACAGAAACAACATGCCTGTCTTCAATCTGGATTACAGATGATAAAGTATTAGATTTTTATAAAATTCACAATAGAGAAGAAGCATATAAAGAATTAAAACCGGATTATTTAAGTTATTACAACGGTTTGATAAAAATTGATTTGTCAAAAATAGAATCAATGATTGCTCTTCCTTTTCATCCAAGCAATGTATATACTATTAATGAACTCAATCAAAACCCGGAAGATATTTTTTCAAAAATAGAAAAAGATGCAAATAACATTATTGAAGATCCAAATATAAAATTAGATCTGGTTTCAAAAATAAAAAACGGAAAAATCATTGTTGATCAAGGAGTTATAGCAGGATGCGCCGGCGGTACATTTGAGAATATTGTTGCTGCTTCAACAATAATGGAAAACAAATCAATAGGTAATTTGGATTTTACATTAAGTGTCTATCCATCAAGTCAGCCGGTTTATTTAGAATTAGTAAAAAAAGATTTTATATCAAAATTAATGCAAACCGGATCTATTATACGAAGTGCATTTTGCGGCCCATGTTTTGGTGCTGGAGATGTTCCAGCTAATAATTCTTTTAGCATAAGACATACAACAAGAAATTTTCCTTATAGAGAAGGTTCTAAACCGGATCAAGGACAAATCTCATCTGTAGCATTAATGGACGCAAAGTCTATAGCTGCTACTGCAATAAATAATGGAGTATTAACTCCTGCAGATAAACTTAATATCTCAATAAAAAATATAAAATACAATTTTGATCAAACGATCTATAAAAATAGAATTTACTGGGGATTTGGAAAACCTCAAAAAGAAAAGAAGCTGATATTAGGCCCAAATATAGCTGATTGGCCTGAAATGCTTCCATTAGCCGATAATTTATTATTAAAAATTGTCACTGTAATTAATGATCCTATCACAACAACTGACGAATTGATTCCTTCTGGAGAAACATCTTCATATCGTTCTAATCCATTTAAATTAGCCAGTTTTACATTGTCAAGAAAAGATCCCAAATATGTAGAAAAAGCAAAACTTATTCAAGAAGTAGAATTAGAAAGGCAAAAAATGGCAATTAATGAAAATTTTGACCAAAATAAATTAAATGAAATAATTGAATTAATAAAATTAGCAGATAAAAATATTGATTTAAAATCAATAAATATTGGAAGTGTTATTGCTGTAAGAAAACCCGGAGACGGCTCAGCAAGGGAACAAGCAGCAAGCTGTCAAAAAGTATTAGGCGGATGGGCAAACATTGCTATAGAATATGCAACAAAAAGATATAGAAGCAATGTTATAAATTGGGGTATGCTTCCACTCATTATTAATAAAAATGATTTCAGTGAATTAACAAATAATGATTTTATTCTTATAAAAAACGTTAAAAAAATATTAGAACAAGGAAAAGAAGAATTAGAAGCTATTGTTATAAATAAAAATAAATCAATTAAATTATTTCTTCCAAACCTTTCAAAAGATGACAGAAGAATTATCCTGGCAGGATCTCTTATTAATGACTCAAAAAAGAATTTATTATAAAATTTATTTTAAATTCAAAATCTTTTATTATGCTGTATAAAATTTATACAAAGTACTATTTTAATTGATATTTTTCCATTTAACTCCGATAATTAATTTAATTCTTTTAACTTGACTATTTTATAATTCTGATATAAATTTGAAAATATTACAATATTTAGGTGATTATTATGAAAATAAGATTTAAATTACTATTAATAGTATTTATCATTTTCTTAAATTTTGGATTTATAATATTATTATCAAGATGGGCTATAAATGAAATTTCACAATTAAAAGATAAAACTAACGAAGGAACAGAACTAATTGCAAATTTAAGACAAATGAAAAACGTATTAAATGATTTGCAATATACTATGACTCTTGACCTTGCATATGACAATTTTGAAAGACAAAGAATAATTTTTGAAAGATCATATAATTCGTTTATCAACTCCCCAAAAGTAACAGAAATGATAGTAAAACAAGACCTACAAGACGAAAGTTTAATTATAAATAATGTTTACAGTGCGGCACTAACTAAAATAGAAAATATGAACATTCAGTTTTCTACGCTTAAAAATGAAGGAAAAATTCTTGGCGATATTGTAGCAGGATCTGAAAACTTTGGTTTGTATGTACAATATAATATTGTAAGAAATGATTATGTTTATGATTTATTAACTGATACAAGAGAAACAGTAAATTATTTTTCAGAGACATTTGAAAGTATTTTAAATCCATTCATGCAATCTTTAAAGACAGCAAGTAATAACTTACAAAATCAAATATTATTAATTTCTTTAATGATAACAATTGTAATGGGATTAATTTCTACAATTTTTGTATTTATATTTTCAACCAGTCTTTCAAATAGAATAAATAATGTTTCTGCTTTTGTTCAAAAAATAGCAGATGGAGACTTTACTGCTAAAATAGCTGTAAAAACACACGATGAAATTTTTGATTTAATAAATAATATTAGAAGAATTATAAGTTTTGAAAATATTCTTTTCCAAATTAGAAATACTGCAAAAACCTTAAATGAAAGCTATTTAAAAACCAAAGATGCTGTTGATAATGTTCATGAATCAATTAATAAACAAGCAACATCAATCGAAGACACTATCTCAGCTTTTAAAGTATTAATGACATCTATAAATGAAATTGCTAATAATGCATTAAAAACAAATGTAATTGCATTAGACACAAAAAACAACATTCAAACATCAACAAACCAAATTAGAGATACTATAAAAGAAATTAATGTATTATCTCAATCCGCTTCTAAAATAATGGGTATGTTGAAAATAATTAACTCAATTACAGAACAAACTGATTTATTATCATTGAATGCAGCTATAGAAGCCGCAAGAGCAGGAGATGCAGGAAAAGGATTTGCTGTTGTTGCGTCTGAAATTAGAAAATTAGCAGAAACAAGTGCTGAAGCAACAAAAGAAGTATCATTACTGACACGTGAAATTATTTCACATATAAAACAAACTACTGCAAAAACAGAAACTTCAGCAGAAGCGTTGCAGACGATGGAATCCAGTATTGTACAGGTAGTAGACTTAATTGAAGAAATAGCAAACTCAACCGAACAAGAGTCAGAAAGTGGTAAAAATATAATGAATGCTGTAACAAGAGTAAATGGGCTAAGTAGTCAGAACAAAGAAAATGCTGATAAAATTATATTTAATAATATGTATTTAAAAAGAGAAGTAGATCAACTTCATAGTTTAGTTGGTAAATTTAAACTGTCCGAATTAACATTAGAAAAATTATAAGCCATATTATGTATATATGGCAAAATTCGAGTTTCTCTATTTAAAATAAATTTGCCTTTTATTTGACCAATATAAGAAAAAGCAATAATAAAAAAACTCGACATTCGGCCTATATAAATTAATCTAGAAAAAATTCTTTTACTTTTAAAACGCCACTATTTTTTTTAAATTAATCGCCAGTTATTAAACAATATATATAATTGACTTCTTTTCAAATAATTTTTAAAATACCAAATAAAAACATTTAAAGGGAAATCATGATTATTCAAATTTTCGGTATACATAAATGTAAAGAAACACAAAAAGCAATAAGATTTTTTAAAGAAAGAAGAGTTGACATCCAATTTGTTGATTTCAATCAAAAAAAAATAAGTAAAGGAGAATTGGAAAGCATAATAAATCATATTCCTTTAGAAAAATTAATAGATAAAGAAAATATACTTTATAAAAAAATGAATTTGCAGTACATTGAACATGATATAAAAGAAATACTTTTAAATAATCCATTATTGTTTAAAACACCTATTTTAAGAAATAAAAATACAGCCTGTCTTGGATATTGTCCGGAAATTTTAAAGAAATGGTTAAGATAAAGCAATTTATATGTTATTTATAATTGAATTTAAAATACAGCTATTATAAATAATTAATTCTTCCCGAAAATTATATTATGAAAAGACTTGTTTATATAATTTCTTTTTCAATTATTCTATCCTTATTATTCCCAAATCAGATATATCAAAATTATGTGCAGGTTTACGGAGAAGGTCCTGTTGGAAGACATTTAGTTGGATTTAATGTTATTGTTTATTCAAAAGAAGATGGAGTAGAACTTGCGCGTAAAGAAATAATGGAATTTTTATCCGGCTGTATATATGGATATTCTTTTATTTATAAAGTTGAAAATAAACTTAGTCATAGTGAAGGATATTTTGACCTAATACCTTTAGTAAAATTAAAAGAAAATGATATAAACTTAACCTTAACACAGCTTGAAGAAAATGATCTCACATTAAGACTGCAGGCTAAATATAGATTAACTGATGATCAAAAAAATTATATTATGGGATTTCAGTCTTCTATTGCAAAATTCAGTATGGGTGAAGCATCTGAAAAAATAGATAAAGATTGGAGCAAAAGACTTGAAATATATAAAAACGCAATTAGAAATTCTGTATTAAATGAAGCGAAAAAAAGATTAAAAGCAAGACCTTTATATATAAAAGGAAGAATTCTCCTTATTGAAAGTCCGGCAACAGGAATTATTAGCGGTGAATGGAATATCCGAGTCAAAACTCATGTAATAATCAATGAAATCACTTATGAGGATGTGTATTAAATTTGAAAAAAAAATCTAATTTAGTTATATTTTTTCTTTTTTTAAAAAACTCTGTCCCAAACAAAATAATTTTTAAGAAACATGCCTATTTTTTTGATCCAACAACCTTAATTTCTACTCTTCTATTTGCATCGCTTACTCGTGCTTCTCTTAAATTAAGAGCACCATATCCTTGTGCTTTCATTCTATTAGCGCTAACTTCTTTTGAAATAAAATATTTCATAACGCTATCAGCTCTTTTTATAGATAATTCTAATTCACCTTTAGGATTACCAACAGAATTCGTATATCCGTTTATTTCTATTATCAAATCGTCTCTATTCAACAAAATATTTGAAATTTCATCTAAAACTTTATAAGACTCTTCTTTAAATTTACTTGAATCCGGATAAAACATAATATTATTAAATGAAATAATATCACCTTCTTTTGCTTTTTTTAAACTTTCAAGATCTTCTTTCCCGCGTTCATCCTGAATAATTTGCTCTTCATTTTTTGGCACTACAACAAATGAAATTTTAACCTCTTTTGAAGGGAAATATGTCCAGGTATCTATTATTTTATCATTTCCATAACAATATTCATAAGTGTGAGCTCCTGTGGAGCTGTCAATACCGTCTAAAACACTCCTAGGCTCAGGTGGTAAAGTTATATAACGTTTATATGCAATGCTAGTTGTGGTTTTACCTAATATAAATTTTATACCATTACTTATAAAATCCTCATCATTATAATAAATTAAATTTGGATTCCAATTTTCAGGAATATACGGTGGATTTAATAACTTAATTTTTATACCTTTATACAAGTTTTCTACATCAATTAATGGAAAATGAAACTCCGCTCCTTTTAACATAACTATTGCATCAAAAGAAGTGTTTTTATTCCCCGGATTTAAATAATTACCTTCTTTGTCTTTGCCATCCCAATATACATTGTTTTCACCCTTAAAACAAATATTTTCAATTATTAAATCATAATGATTAAAAATACCATCTGGCTTATTATCAGGACCTGATGTATCAATTATTAATTTATAAGTAGAATTTACTTTAGAATAAAATTTAAAAATTCCGCCATTTCCTTGAACAGTTTTATTCTTAAAAATACCTTTAAATTTAAAATCAGAAGGCATTGGAGGAGCAATTGCTTTTATAGGCATATTTAAGGGTAAATCATTTGCAGGCAAATTAAAAAACAAATAATGTGTTATTTCTGTTTCACTATCTACAGGAGAAGGACGTTGTCTTTTTATACCAGCAATGTCGTAGTTATCATCTTCTAAAGATATAGAATGATATAATGTATCTCCTTCAAAATCAACAAGTCCTCTGTTTACACAATATAAATCAAATCTATAAGGTTGAAAAGAATCTAAATCTAAAGAAAAAATATATCCGTCTTTTGATAAAACATACAATCTAATATTATTAATAATTTGCTCATACAAATAGCATTGTAAATTATATAAAAATACTCTGCCTTTTATTTCATTCCCTTTTAAATCTAAAACAGAAATATCCCATGCAGACACTCCGTTAAAACCATATGTGTTTTTAGTTAAATAACTTTTTTGAAGAATCCCAACAGGAAATTTAGTATTCTTTTTTAATGGATAAAAATACACAGAACTTTTAAATCTTAAATTAAATTCAAGTTTGTAAATCCCTTCAATATCAGTATTATATATTATTGGATCATAACCGCCTTTTTCCGGATACGGGCCTATATCTTCTTTTTGAACAGTATCTATTAAGCCTTTCCCTGTATCTTTAATATCTAAATATATTGTTTTATTATCAGGTTTTGTAATAATTATATCATAATTATCAAGGCCATCGTATAGACTTGCGCCAATTAAAACTTTTTCTCCTTTTTTAGCATAAAAATAAATTCCAAAAAACTTTTCATGATCTCCACTAGATTTTCTTTGATTGACAACAGTATATACTCTATATTCATTATTTTTATTTAAATCATAGCTTCCTTCTGAAAATAAATATGAAACAATAAAAAATAAAAATAATGATAAAAAAACAAATTTAAATTTCATTTTATATAATACCCAAAATAAAAAATAATATTCAAAAAAACAAACAAAATTTAAAATATAATTCTTGAGTTGTCAAATAAAATTATAACTTGTAAAATATAATCGAATGAATTTCTATAGTAACATTATAAAAAAACCCGATTTTTCGATTAAATAAAAAAAAATAATCATTTGACATTATGTATAAGAATATTTATAAATTATATTATATTCGGATAATAAATAAAAATAAATGACAAAAAAACTTACAAAAAATAATAACACTAAAAACATTCAAAAAAAGAAAGAAATAGATCCTAACCAGCTTACTTTTGTAGAACATGCTCAGGATTTAAGAAAAAGAATAGTAATTTCAGCTATAGTTATTCTTATTTTTTTTATTGCCTTATTTTCTTTTTCAAAACCAATTCTGCAGTTTTTAACAGAACCCTTAAAATCTCTTGGATATAAACTCCATTTTTATAAAGTTCATGAAGCTTTTTT